>JBBRFT010000039.1:0-20698 GCA_038241375.1 Spirochaetota bacterium | reverse complement strand
GAATCCATAAATACAATGACTTCACCTTTAGAGTGATCTATCCCCGCCGCCATAGCTGCAGTCTGACCGAAATTTCTTCTAAAAAGAACAACCTTTACATTTTTATCTTTCTTTGCAATTAATTTCAGTAAATCACCCGATTTATCAATACTCCCATCATTAACAAATATTATTTCATAAGTTCTGTTTAACTTTTTTACCGCATCAAGAACCGCTTTATATTGCAGATCGATGCTCTCCTCTTCATTATATACGGGTAAAACAACAGAAAGATAAGGAGCTTTTTTACCGGATGTTTTCTTTACAACTTTTTTCTTTTCAGATGCCATTACAGAACCCCTGTGGTTATTTTGGTAATTATTCAAAATGCAGATTTTTTAATCTTTCCACGGCTTAAAGACCAGGAGAGACACTTTGACTGGAAATTATGAATAATTAATCATATTCAGTTATATAATTAAAATATACTATAAATTGCAAATGAATAATAAATAATCAGTAATAATTTCCGGTAGCTGCTGAACAGACACTGCTTTTAAGTAAATTATTTATTATGGCTTATTTTTTCAAATATTTTTATTGATTACTAAAATAAAAGATTTACCCATAAATTAGTGCCTTGATCATATAATTATTGATTAGATAATAGCATACAATCAGTCATTTCGAAGAAGCGATAGCGACTGAGAAATCTTTTTCTTGCATTAAATTTAAGATTTCTCACATACGTTCGAAATGACAAGGTCTAATTCAATCGTTAACTGCTCTAGTTGTAAAATTGTTCTCCAACGCGCCAGATACGCCGTGGAGATAAAATAACACTGTTTTTAAATACTCACATCATGAGGATCGAAATGAAATATAATACAATAAATGCAGAGATGGAAAAACTGACCGGAATCGAATCTGATTATATAAAAATAATTACTGGCCATAAAGCTGATGGTAATAAAAAGATTATCGCTTCACCATTTCTGTTTATCCCTCCGGAGATTAATGCAGCATTTGGCATTACAACACTTAAGATCCCGGAATTTATTCTAAATAAAACCGGAATTAAAGATAATCTGAAATCATTATATGATGCCGTTGTTACATCAGATAAGACATGTTTCTGTAACGGGCTTATCTCCCCCGATTCATCATATATTTTCAAAACTCCTGCCGGATTCGGCGAGGATGCGTCGGTATCACTCCACAATGAAATCATGCTTATGCTGAAAGAAATTTTCAATATAGATATCAAATCGATCAACATTGAGACTCTCCAGAGAGAAACAGCCATCTATGAAAGACTGCGCCGCCTTATAAGAAGCATATCCGCTCTGAGAACCGAAAACAGATTTTTATTAAGCAATACTCAACTCTCACTGATTTTTGAGACTGCACTGATTCTTCCTCCGGAAGCTGCAATTGATTATATAAGCCCGATCTTCGAAGAGATGCAAAAAGAGATGACAAAGATAAATGAAAAAGATGATAACTATAAGATCAAAGGGATGCTCTACGGAGGGAGAAGAATTCCCTCAGACATAGCCGACAGTATTGAAAAGAGCGGGATACTCCTTATAGAAGATGACTCATGCACGGGGAGAAGACTCTTCGATATTTCACTTAACTCCGACTCGGAATTTATTTTCTATGAACTATTGGACGCATACAGTTATCGCGCACTTACTCCATGTCTTCGATCTGCCAATGAAAGATATGAACTTTTATACAAACTCCTTAAGAATCATAATATTGAAACTGTAATTTTTTTCGAAGATGAAAACTGCAGAGAGTCGAGAGATGATATTCAATATCTGAGAATAAAGATGATGAGAGACGGAATTGATCCGCTTGTAATCAATAATTATAACTACAAAGAAATTATTGATGGATATGTCAGCAGGATAAAAATATAGCCCCCGGGAAAGCTCCCGGAGGATGACTACGAATTCTTTTAATAAATTATAATTTTCCATAATACGATCTTTAAGCCCCCCTCCGGGGGGTTTGGGGGGGCCACATTAAAAAACTTTATTTCGCCATCATATCGTAATAATCACTACCGATATTAAATGCTTCTTTGAGAAACAGATCATTCTTTAAATCTACACCCTCTTTCTCTCTGCCATTCTTTAACTTCTCTTCAAGCGCTTTCTCTTCTTCACGAGATTTACTCGATTCCTCTTTAAGACTTATAGTTTTATTTTTTAATCTGGTTCTATAATTAATTATTTTTTTTCTAAGTTCAGCATACTCCCCTTTATTTGTTCTCGCTTCAGAAGATCTGCTTAAATTATTTATTATCGAATCACTTACATATTTATATTTATGGAACTCCGCACTTTCAATTTTTTCCCATTTAAGTGGATACTTTGTTTCACTTTCGCTCATCTCCCAAATCGCAGCAAGATCAGGAACTTTCAGATCGGGAGAAATACCCGTAAGCTGATTTGAAGTACCTCCCGGCTGATAAAATATATGCGTTGTAATCTTTATTGCTCCAAGATTATTCTGAAGAACATTATAAGATTGGACTGTTCCCTTACCAAAGGTATTTCCCGATCCAACAATAAGTCCTCTTTTGTAATCCTTAATGGCACCGGCAAGAATCTCGGAAGCGCTTGCACTGAATGTATCAATTAAAACCACAAGAGGTCCCTTATAATATATCTGGGGATCATTATCATAATAAATTCTTGGCGGGGTATTTTTTCTTACAAGCTGAAGGACCGGTCCCTGCTCAATAAAAAGTCCCGCGATATCAACAGCTTCGGTAAGAAGTCCTCCAGGATTTCCACGAAGATCAAGAACAACAACATTAACTTTTTCATCTGTCAGCTTGCCCAGCAGATCTTTAACATCTCCAGACGAACTCTTCCCTGTATCGGGGTCTTCATAAAACGACGGAAGTTTTATATATCCGATTTTATAAGTCTTATTCCCTTTTTTCATCACCTCAATATGTGATTCAGCGTCACTATCCTGAAGTGCAATCTGCTCTCTTATTATAGGGACGATCATTCTTGACGGCATGTCAGCCTTCTCAAGTTCTCTTAATACAGTCAGCTTTACCTCCGTTCCTTTTTCACCCCGGATAAGCTTAACCACATCACGAAGATCCATATCTATAACATCAACCGGCTCCCCTGTATTCTGAGCAACAGCAACTATTTTATCATTAGGTTTAAGCTTAAGATTTTCCGGAAGTTTATCCGCAGCACCACCTGCAATGACAGATTCAACCATGACAAATCCGTCTTCAGACCTGAGTCTTACTCCTATACCTTCAAGTTTCAGTTCCATAGAAATTTTGAAATCCTGATGTTCCTCACTCGACAGATAATTTGTATGCGGATCAAGAGCTGCAGTAATTGAATTCATAAACATTCCGAGGAGTTTCTCCTCATCAATCTCATCGATTCGTTTCTTCATCAGCCTGTACTTTTTCTCAAGCTTCTGCTTCCCATCTTTAATGCTTTTCCCTGATGAAACATAATTCAGAAGCTGAAGTTTTACATTTTTTCTCCACCTCTCTTTCATGTCATTTCTACCGGATGCATAGGGAACTTTTTCGCTGTCTACAAGAATTGATTCATCTATGGTGAAGTCATAATTCTCTTTCATCAGTTCATCAAAAATAACCATTGATTCATCGGTTCTTTTTTTGTATAAAGCAAAAATTTCAAAAACAGCCCGGTAATCATTAGCCGCTATAAAATCATCAAATAGAAGCTCATACTTCGAAAGCTGCTTAATATCTGACTGATAAAAATAATATTTACCGTAATCAAGGCTATCAACATAACTCTTGTAAATCCTTTTTGAAATATTATCATCTATTGTATTATACTGCGCGTGAATAGAAAGAACCTGATTTACAAGAAACTGCATATCGGTCTGTCTGAGACCTTCTGATTTTTTAAAACATGAAAAAATTATAACCAGTGTAAGTAATGGGATAAACTTCTTTTTAAACATAAATACTCCTGAAATATGTGCTGCCGGATTAAAATGCCGGAAAATTTTTTACATAAAATTTTCAGTAACTATTTTTTTGATTTTGTCAGCCACAGACATGAAGTCAAAGACTGATGGTAAAATTCTACTCTACGTGCATGAGACGCAGATAACACAGAATTCAGCAAGTATTAAAGCAGATGCAGTCATATTTTTACCCTAATCTACATCTACCGGCTAAATAAAAAAAATTATTAATATCTGAAAATATCTTTCTAATAGAAAATAGTTTATAGATTTTTTCAAGGTATTTTTTAAAGATGCGTTAGAATATGACAGGGTTTTTTTATTGACACTCACTATTCATCAACAAAACTTAAAAAAACCGGAGGATTACATGCTCTATAAAAAGGGTTTTAAGGAACTTTCAGAACTACTCACAGAAAAGAAAATTTCTTCAGGAGAAATTGCGGAATCTTACATAAAAAGAATAAATGCCACTGACAAAAAAATAAATTCCTATATAACATTTGATGAAGAGAGACTGATCAAAGAAGCCGCTCTTTCAGATACAAGAAGATCTGAAGGCAGAGCTCTCTCCCCCTTTGACGGAATTCCCGTTGCAATAAAAGATAATATCAACACTTCCGGTATTAAAACCACCTGTGCGTCAAAAATACTGGCGGATTTTGTACCGCCATTTAACGCGGCCGCATATGAAAAGCTTCTCGAAAAAGGAATAATAGCTCTTGGTAAGACAAACCTTGACGAATTTGCAATGGGTTCATCCACGGAAAATTCATTCTTCGGTCCTGTAAAAAATCCATATGACACATCAAGAGTTCCCGGCGGGAGTTCAGGCGGTTCTGCTGCAGCTGTGTCGGCATTTATGGCGCCGGTATCACTGGGCTCAGACACTGGAGGCTCTATACGTCAGCCTGCGGCCTTCTGTGGTGTAACAGGGATAAAGCCGACCTACGGCAGAGTTTCACGTTACGGGCTCGTTGCGTTTGCATCATCTCTTGACCAGATCGGTACGTTTGGAAGAAATGTGGAGGATGCGGCAGCTCTTCTTCAAATGATAAGCGGATACGACAATAGAGATTCCACTTCTATAAACAGAGATGTGGATATTGATTCAGCAAAACTAACACGCAGCGTAAAAGGATTAAAAATCGGTGTCCCTTCTGAATATTTTCAGGGAATCAATGATGAAATGAAAACTATGATTGAGGTTAAAATTAAAGAGCTTGAAAAACTCGGTGCCGAAATTAAGCCCATCAGTCTCAGGTATACAGAGTATGCTATTCCGGTGTATTATCTTATAGCTACCGCTGAAGCATCCTCCAACCTTGCAAGATACGACGGAGTACGTTACGGCTACAGAGCGCAGGAACTGAAAGATCTATCATCTTTATATGTAAAGTCAAGAAGTGAAGGCTTTGGTAAAGAGGTTAAAAGAAGAATTATTCTGGGGACTTTTTCTTTAAGTTCCGGATACTACGATGCGTACTATTTGAAAGCGCTTAAAGGAAGAACCCTCATAATAAATGATTTCAAAAACGCTTTTTCACAGGTCGATGCGATAATATCGCCCGTTACAACAACGACGGCGTTTAAAATCGGAGAGATGTCAAATGACCCGCTGCAGATGTATATGTCGGATATACTGACAATATCAGCAAATCTTGCGGGGATTCCGGCACTTTCTGTACCCGCCGGGCTGGACAGCCAGGGGCTCCCCATCGGGATTCAGATAATGGGGAATCATTTTGAAGAGCAGAAAATTCTGAACATAGCAGCAGCAGTGGAAGATACGTGTGAAGAGATATCTCCCTCTATATAAGCCGGTTTTATTTATTCTGATTTTAATCACTGCGGCATCATGCAGTACTTATAGAGAATTGATAACATCAGTCAAAATTGTATTACCGGATGAAAATTCCGGATTCCGGTTTTATAACTCCGGAAGTCCGGTAAAATCTGATTTGAAACCGGAATCAAGAAAAAGCTTAACCATCTCCATGACAAAATATCTTGCTAATGGACAGGGCTTTAATCCGGAATCAGATATTATGCGAAAAGGTGTTGATGAAGCATTAAAAGGAAATTATATAGAAGCCGAGATTCTCTTTTTGCACGTGAGAAATAATATTAACGATGGTTCAGTTGAGAACAATCTTGCAGTAATTTATGAATTATCAAAAAGAAAAAAAGAAGCTCATATAATGTACACAGATGCTCTCATCAAGTCTCCTGATAATTTAAAATTCAAGAGTAACTTATTGTCATTTATTAATAATAATAAGTTCACACAGTAAAAAAGTAACTGCTCAAAAACCAGTGGTAAAATTGTTCTCCGCCGCGCCAAAGGCGCGGCGGAGATAAAACACCTCCGGTTTTTGAGTAGATACATAAAAAACATTCTGTAAATGGTAAACTAAATGCTTAAAGACAACTTTTTAAGAACACATAACTATCTCAGAGTATCTATCACAGATAAGTGCAACCTTCGATGCCGATACTGTATGCCTCCGGAGGGTGTTCAGTTTATGCCTCACGATGAAGTATTAAGAAACGAAGAGTTTATAAACCTTATTGATCTTTTTATCCGTATGGGAATTAAAAAGATAAGATTCACCGGAGGAGAGCCCCTTGTCCGGAAAGGTTTCTTTGATATAATATCGGGTACAGTGAATAAACACCAGGAAACCGATCTGTGCATTACAACTAACGGAACACTGCTCGAAAATCATCTTGCCGATTTAAAGAAATATAATGTAAAAAAACTCAACATAAGTCTAGATACAATGTCAAGAGACAGATTCCAATCTATAACGGGTGTTGACCTTTTCAGCACTGTGGTAAACAATATAGAGAAAGCGCTGAGCTATAATTTTTTCAATGTAAAAGTAAACGGAGTTCTGCTGAGAAGTACACTTGATGAGATTGATGATTTTCTTGACTACTTTGCAGACAAAGATGCCACACTCCGTTTTATAGAAAGAATGCCCGTAACAGACGAGGATGAATTTAATGAGTTCATCCCGTCGGATGAGCTTATTAAAGTTCTTTCCGAAAAAGGTGAACTGACCAGAAAAAATGGAGACGATACCGATGTATCTTTAAGGTATGATCTCAAATATAAGAATAGAAATATTAAAATAGGGATCATCCCCCCGGTAACACACAAGTTCTGCTCAGCCTGCACAAGATTGAGGATAACAGCAGACGGGAGCCTTAAAACATGTCTCCACTCTGAAAAGCTATACAATCTGAAAGACCTGATAAGATCAGGCGCAGATGAGAGTGCAATAGTTCAGCAGATAGTCTCGGCAATAAAAGAGAAAGGCGAAGGTCACAATATAAAATGCACAGCAGATCAAACAGGATGCCGATCAATTACAGCGGGGATAAAATCGATGTCCAGTATCGGGGGATGAGACTTCAAATTTTGTTAAAATAAAACTCTCAGCCCGCCCCCTCTGCCCTACGGGCATCTCCCCCATCAATGGGAGGAGAGTAATAACAGAATATTTCCACTCCCCTTTTTCCTTTCTCCCATTCATGGGGAAAGGTGCCCGATAGGGCGGATAGGGGCGGGCTAAGTACGATTCCACCACCAAATTAAGAATAGATGCAAAAAATATAATCATCCGCTAATGAAAAGCTGCAAGCTTCGACGACCGATCAACCCCTATACTCTTCAAAAAATGAATATTCTCCGCACGTACGCGGTTTGCAAAGCTTTCAGGTTTAATCAGATCAAGTCTGCTTAAAATACTGCTTCGTACTTTCATAAACTGCGCAGTATAAAAAAAGTACCCTTTGAGCTTTTTATCATATATTAAAAATTTATAAATTCTATAGTCTCCGGGATAAAAAACTTCCATTCCGTATTTCGTAACTCTTCCTGTTAATGTGTTAATACTTACAAAGTTGTCATCGCTTGAAAAAAATTCGCTTTTAAAAGATAAAATCCCAAGTCTGTTATCTTTAATCGAAAAATGAGAGAGAGATGCGGAAGGAATATTTTTATCATTTTTATTTTCAGTGGTGTAATCATTCCCGGATGAAATTCTGTAGCTGTCAATTATCAGAATTGAGCTCCCCTTTTGAGTCTGAGAGTAATACTTCATCCCCTTTAGCAAAGAAAAATCTGTAAGAGATTTATGTATCTTCTGCCTGTTCAGGCTGTTCTGTTCCATGAGGAAAAAACCTTTTTCGACAGCAATCATATCATAGTCAGAAGATGAAACTTTAAGATAAGTATTCCGGACCGGATAGCTATTCTCAACTCCGCCAGATGAGACAGCTCCTTTACCTTTTAAAATTACAGATGTTAAAAACTCACCACCAGCAGCAATCCGGGATTCATTAATCGAAAAAAAATTTCCGGAAGAAAGTAAAGAAGCAGATACTAAGCTTACAGTGAAAATAAATGAAGTGATTGAATATATAATTATTTTGAGTTTATTCATCTTATAACCTTTTTGAGAAAATTATCAGATACCGCGTATTGAACAGTAATCAGAAAATTTTTCCGCTTCGATTTTCAATTTTTGAAGATGCTCGGAAGTATATGGAGAAAGCATCTTAATTCCGCTATCGAGTAAAATATTACGATTAACAAACTGCTGCAGATAGTATTTTTTTACTCTTACAACACTTTCACCGATTTTCACTATATCTTCAATTTCTGCAAAACCGGGAACACAGGTAGTTCGTATTTCATAGTCGATTGCAGAGTTTTTTAATATTTCCAAAGTGGCAAGAACTTCATTAAATGAAACTTCTTTAGCAGTTAATACAGGATATTTTTCGGGAGATGTTTTTACATCAACTGCGGCATAGTCTATCAATTTTTTTTCGAGACACTCTGAAACCACACGGGGGAAGAAACCATTTGTATCTAATTTGACAGAAAGCCCCAGAGACTTGACTTTTTCAAGAAAAGATATAAGCCCTCTGTCCATAGTGGGCTCTCCGCCTGTAACAGTAATCCCATCCAGCAATCCCTTTCTCATTTCAAGAAAAGAGAGTACCTCTGAATCTTCAATTTTTTCAAGGGCGGGACTGTTAAGAGCCAGGTCAGGATTATGACAAAAACCGCATCTTAAATTACAACCACCCGTAAAGATAACAGCAGATACCTTACCTGGATAATCTACCAGAGAAGTTTTAGACAGCCCTTTTATATTCATTTAATGAATATACACTCTCCTCTAAGTTAGAGTCAAGAACATATTCCAGTCTTTCTGAAAATTCTTCCTGTTTCCCTTTATTCCACTGATTAACCGGTCTGAAATATCCGGCAACTCTTGAATATACCTCTGTCTGAATTTTAAGTTCTGTGTTCTTCATATTATGTCTCCTGTAAGATTAAAATATCGTTAAAAATTAAAATCTATGTTTTATTTATCGGCTTCTATGCCGTATTTCAATAGCTCTTCCTGAGTATGTTCAAATGGACAATACTTATGTTCACCTGAAATGTATCCATGTATTGGACAGATACTGAACGTCGGGGTAAGTGTAAAATAGGGTAGAGCGTAATTCTCAGCTATTTTCTTAACAAGAGATTTTACAACCTCTATATCGTCAATCTTTTCTCCGAGGAATAAATGAACAACTGTCCCTCCGGTGAATTTAGTCTGAAGTGAATCCTGATGATCAAGTACTTCAAAAAGATCATCTGTATATGAAACAGGGAGATGTACCGAATTTGTATAATACGGTTCATTTTTCCCTGCAGTTTTTATTTCAGGGTACAGCTTTTTATCACTTCTGGCAAACCTGTATGTAACACCTTCGGCAGGAGTAGCTTCAAGATTATAGAAATGCCCCGTCTCCTCCTGGTATTTCATAATCTTCTCTCTCATAAAATCGAGAACTTTAAGTGCAAAGGTTTTCCCTTCAATTGTCGAAATATCAGCATTGAGAAAATTTACACATGCCTCATTCATACCCACAAGACCGATCGTTGAAAAATGGTTGCCCCAATATTTTTTATCTCTGTCCCAAACCTGTGAAAGATAAAATCTTGTATATGGATAAAGATCACTGGATGTAAAATTCTCCAGTGCCTTTCTTTTTATCTCAAGAGAATTTCTGGCAAGAATCATTAGATTTTCAAGACGGGTAAAAAAGTCACTTTCATTCTCAGATTCAAAACCGATCCTCGGAAGATTTATAGTAACAACACCAATACTTCCCGTTAGAGGATTCGCACCGAAAAGCCCCCCTCCTCTCTTGCGCAGCTCTCTGTTATCAAGGCGAAGTCTGCAGCACATTGATCTGGCGTCCTCGGGGTCCATATCTGAATTAACAAAGTTAGCGAAATAAGGGATCCCGTAACGGGCAGTCATCTCCCATATTTTGTTGAGGTTGGGATTGTCCCAATCGAAATCCTTGGAAATATTATATGTTGGTATAGGAAATGTAAAGATTCTGTTTTTAGCGTCACCTTCCGATAAGCATTCGGCAAAGGCGGAGTTGAACATATCCATCTCTTTGGTGAACTCGCCGTAAGTTCTATCCATCATCTCGCCGCCTATAACTACATACTCAGCAGCAACAGTTGACGGAGGAGTAAGATCAAGTGTTATATTTGTAAATGGTGTCTGAAAACCGACACGTGTTGGAATATTCATGTTGAAGACAAATTCCTGAAGAGACTGTTTTACATCTTCATAATCAAGATTGTCATAGTGTATAAATGGCGCAAGATATGTATCGAAATTAGCAAAGGCCTGTGCTCCAGCGGACTCACCCTGCAGTGTATAGAAAAAATTCACCACCTGACCAAGGGCACTCCTGAAATGTTTAGCGGGTTTACTTTCAACCTTCCCGGCAACACCGGAGAAACCTTTAATAAGAAGATCCTTTAAATCCCACCCTACACAATACGCCGAAAGGAGCCCAAGGTCGTGAATATGAAAATCACCATTAATATGAGGCTCTCTTATTTCCGGAGGATATATTCTTTCAAGCCAGTACTTTGCAGTAAGAGATGTGGATATATGATTATTCAGTCCCTGAAGAGAATAACTCATGTTGCTGTTTTCATTTACACGCCAGTCGGACCTGTCGAGATAATTATCAATCAGTTCAAGCCCTTCATTAAGAAGATCCTTTCCGTCTCTGATCCGTCTGTGCTGCTCTCTATAAAGAATGTATGCCTTTGCTACCTTAGCATGACCTCTCTCTATAAGCATTTTTTCTACAAGATCCTGCACATTTTCAACCGTGGGGATACGTCCGTCTTTATATATAATAGTTAATATATCCTGAACTGAACGTGAAACAGCCTCTGCCATCTCGCGGCTTGTTCCGCCTACGGCTTTTGCAGAGTTAAAAACTGCATCTGTTATTTTATCAAGATTAAAAGGGGCAATACGTCCGTCCCTTTTACGGATATATCCGGAATCTGCTTCATTTTTCATCAGGGTAGAACCTCGTAGTTACTAATAAAAAAATACCATGTACCATAATCAGCAATTTTCGACTGCAGAAAACAGGGAAATTAAGTTGTATGTCTTATTTATGTAGGTGATGCTTGATTGATATCTCAATCGATATATTAGATTTTGCAAAAATCGGCATTTAAGTCAATCAAAAATATTATGTCTCACAAAAAATATTATGATTAATTCAAAAAAATGCCGATAGATAAGATGGAGGATTATAAATCTCCCTTATCGAAATACTTTATTGGAGCTCGCAATGAAAAGACATTCACTACTGACAATATTTCTGATAACGACTGCTGTTGTTTTCATAGGCAGCTCTTCAGCAATGTACAGTTCTTCTATAATTGAAAAGATAAAACCTACCACAGAAGAGATTCCTGAAGGGTATATGTTCGGTCAGGTCCCGGAGTTTGCCCAGAGTCTTCTAAAAACCAATCCATGGAATCTGGATCAAGCTGCAATAAAAAAACTTACCAACAGGATATATCCCGGCGGCGAATATACTAAAGTATCAGACCTTCACATGACTATTATCACAAATAAAAGAAATCCATATGGGGATGATATTGTTTGTTATATATTTATTTTTAAAAATGAAAAATCTGCCCAGGAAGAGCTTATTAAAATAAACGAGCATGTGGGATATAACAGCGACAGATCAATCGTCATTGAGAAGAAAAATCTGGCAGTCTATCTATGCGTCGACAGCGTGAAAGATTTCGAGCATATAAGAGAGATATCTGAAACTATAAAAACAAAGCTGGAGACTTTATAAAGCCTCAGTTCACATGCCCTTGCCCCCTCCGGGGGTGCGGGGCAATGGCATCAAGTTAAGAGCTTAAGGTTTCACAACAGCCCCCCAAACCCCCCGAAAGGGGGCTTAACTTAATGACATTGGGGGTGCGTGGGGCTGAAGTGATTAGTCATATCTTTTTTTGCTGTTTAAAATTCAGTTAGCCATCTCCATTAAATAATTATGACATAACAAATACTTTATCATCTGTTCAGATATCTGTTAACTCCCTTTGCGGCTTCCCTTCCATGATGAATTGCCCATACCACTAAGGACGCACCGCGGACTGAATCACCGGCAGAAAAAACTCCATCTGCTGAAGTCATAAAATTATCATCTATCTCTATATTCCCTGCGCTATCGAGTTTAATATTAAAATCTTTTACAAGACCTTCATGGGCTACATGCATAAAACCCATGGACAGAAAAACAAGATCCGCCTGAAGTTCAAATTCACTGCCGGGGATCTCGTTCATCACCATCCTGCCGTCAGCATCCTTCTCCCAGTTTACACGTATGGCCGAAATTTTATTAACATCTCCGTCGTCGCCGTAAAATCTTAAAGTTTTAACACTCCACAATCTTTCGCACCCCTCTTCATGTGAGCTGGATGTCTTTTTTACCTTGGGCCAGAGCGGCCACGGGTCATTTGAAGTTCTATGATCCGAAGGTTCCGGAAGAATTTCAATTTGGATAATACTGCTGGCACCCTGTCTGTTGGCATTACCGACACAGTCCGATCCGGTGTCCCCCCCCCCTATTACCACTACTTTTTTATTGATCGCTTTAATTATTTCATCTTCAGGAATCTGATCGCCTCTTACACGGCGGTTCTGCTGATCAAGATATTCCATTGCAAAATAAATACCATTAAGACTTCTTCCGCCGATGTTCAGATCGCGCGGCTCTCTTGCTCCGATACCGAGCATTACAGCATCAAAATCGGCGGAGAGCCGGGATGTACTTATATCGCGTCCCACCATTACGCCGGTTTTAAATTCAATACCTTCTTTTTTCAAAAGATCGACACGACGGTCAATGATCTTCTTGTCGAGTTTAAAATCGGGTATTCCAAATCTCAGGTATCCGCCGAGACTATCTTCAGATTCAAAAACAGTAACCGTATGCCCATCTCTATTAAGCATATCGGCACATGCAAGACCCGCCGGACCGCTCCCGACTACTGCGACTTTTTTCCCGGTACGTTTTTCCGGAGGTTCCGGCTTTACATAACCGAGTTCAAACGCTTTTTCTATTACAGCAAGTTCATTCTGCCGTATCGTAACAGGCTCATCATTTATCGACAGGACACAGGAAGCTTCACATGGTGCCGGACAGACTCTACCTGTAAATTCAGGAAAATTATTTGTTTCTCTTAAAATATCATATGCCGCTTTCCAGTCTTTTCTGTAAATCATATCCTGCCACTCAGGCATTATATTGGCAACGGGACAGCCCCAATGACAAAACGGTACGCCACAGTCCATACATCTCGATGCCTGAAGCTCCCTCTCGCTGTCGGGAAGAAGTTTTTCAACCTCTCTGTAATCATTTACCCTTTCTTCAACAGGTCTGTATCCCGATTCAGTACGTCGTATATTTAAAAAGCCTTTTGGATCACCCATTAATAACACTCCTGTATCTGTTCTTCTTCTCTGATAGCTTTAAGTTTTTCATCTATCAGTGCGGTCTTCATTTCATTAAGCGCACGCTTGTATTCAAGAGGAAGAACGCGTATAAATTTAGGCAGATATTCGTACCATTTGTTTATTATATCCTTTGCAATTGAGCTGTCGGTATAATGAATATGCTTCTTAAGCATTTCTATAATAAAATCCTGATCATCGAAATCCCTTATCTGCGAAAGCTCCACCATCCCCTTATTGCAGAAAAATTCAAAATCGCCATCCATATCAAGAACATAAGCAATACCTCCACTCATCCCGGCCGCAAAGTTTCGCCCTACTTTCCCGAGAACAAGAATTCGTCCTCCGGTCATATACTCGGCGCAATGATCTCCGGTACCTTCAACAACTGCATGAACACCGCTGTTTCTTACACAGAATCTTTCACCTGCGACTCCGCGTATAAAAGCTTCACCGGAAGTTCCGCCGTATAAGACGGTATTACCGACGATAATATTCTCGTGTGCATCAAATGATGAACCCTTCGGCGGCACAACAATCATCTTGCCCCCCGATAGCCCCTTGCCGAAATAATCATTTGCGTCACCCTCGAGTCGGAATGTTACCCCTTTTGCAAGAAAAAGTCCAAAGCTCTGCCCAGCACTTCCATGAAATGTGCAGTTTATAGAATCGTCGGTAAGTCCTGTCTCACCGTGTCTTTTTGAAATTTCATACGACAGCATCCCCCCCACCGAACGATCGGTATTATGTATGGGCATTTCTATGTACGCGTTAACCTCTCTTCCGGCGTCGAGTGCTGGTTTCACTCTTTCAATAAGTTTACGGTCAAGAACATTTTCAATTTTATGATGCTGGTCTTTAACACATCTTGTCGCGTAGTTCGCCGCTTCTTCCGGCCTGAAGAGTATATCAGCTACATCGACATATTTTGCCTTCCAGTGCTGTATATCCCCTTTCTTCAGGAGATCCGTTCTTCCAATAAGTTCATCGAAAGTCCGAACCCCTATAGATGCCATGATTTCCCGTGTCTCCTGTGCCATAAAGCGGAAATAGTTAATAAGATGTTCAGGTTTCCCTTTAAATCTTTTACGAAGTTCCGGATCCTGAGTCGCCACACCCACAGGACATGTATTAAGGTGACACTTTCTCATCATAATACAGCCGAGTACAATCAGCGCACCTGTACCGAAACCAAACTCTTCTGCACCGAGTATGCCCGCTATGACAATATCACGTCCTGTTTTAAGCTGACCATCTGTCTGAAGTTTAACTCTTCCCCGAAGATCATTCTTTACCAGAGTCTGATGTGTTTCGGCAAGCCCTATCTCCCAGGGGAGGCCGGCATGTTTAATAGAACTTATCGGGCTGGCTCCCGTTCCGCCGTCATATCCGCTAATAAGAATATTATCAGCATGAGCTTTTGCCACGCCTGACGCAACAGTTCCTACTCCAGATTCAGATACAAGCTTAACACTTATCCGCGCTCCGGGGTTGGCATTTTTAAGATCAAATATCAGCTGAGCCAGATCCTCAATTGAATATATATCATGGTGAGGCGGAGGAGAGATCAGAGTTACACCGGGTGTTGAGTGCCTTGTCTTTGCAATTATCTGATCAACTTTATGTCCCGGAAGCTGCCCACCTTCACCGGGCTTTGCGCCTTGTGAGATTTTAATCTGTATTTCATCGGCATTTGCCAGATAGTTGCTTGTCACACCGAAACGTCCCGATGCCACCTGTTTGATTGCGCTTCTTGCTGATGTTCCATCCGGTCTTCTGATAAATCTCAGAGGATCCTCACCACCCTCTCCACAGTTGCTTCTACCCTGAATTGAATTCATTGCAATTGCAATCGCCTCATGAGCGTCTTTACTTATTGACCCGAATGACATTGCACCCGTTGTAAGCCTTTTCATTATTTCCGATACGGGCTCAACGTCGTCAATAGGTATTACCCTTATTGAATTGAAATCAAAAAGTCCCCTGATACAATGCGGCTTCCTGTTCTGCTCATCAACCAGCTCTGTAAATTTTTTATATTTTTCGTAATCGTTGTTTCTCGTTGCCCACTGGAGCATATATATAGATTCGGGATTCCATGCGTGTTTTTCTCCACCCTTTCTATAACTATATACTCCATCTGATTCAAGAGATCTTATTTTTTCAACATAGGCTTTTTTATGTTTCATCACCGATTCAAGAGCAACCTGATCAGTTCCGATCCCGGAGATTTTAGTTGGTGTTCCTGTAAAATACCGGTTTATAAAATCCGGAGATAAACCGACCGCTTCGAAGACCTGAGCTCCGCGGTAACTTCTTATAGTTGATGTACCCATTTTTGACAGTATTTTAAGAAGACCCTTATTCAAAGATTTAAGATAATTGCTTTCACATTCGGCATAAGTACCCTGAAGTTTAAGTTTTCCGTTTTTAACAAGTTCATCAATTGTTGCAAATACAACATACGGATTTACTGCATCGGCTCCGTAACCTACAAGAAGAGCAAAGTGCATCACTTCTCTTGCCTCTCCTGTTTCAACTATTATACCGGTTCTGGTTCTCTTCTTAACTTTTATAAGATGATGATGTATCGCGGCACATGCCAGCAGAGAAGGAATTCCGACATTATTTACATCGGTTTTTCTGTCTGAAATTACAATAATATTGAATCCGTTATCAACAGCTTCCTCGGATTCACGGCAGATACTATCAAGCCTCTCTTCAAGCAGACCCTCTTTTTTTTCTGCTGAAAATACAGCATCAATCGTTTTTGATTTAAAAATTGAATTTTTGCTATTTCTGATTTTATCAACTTCACCGTTGGTATAAAAAGGAGTGAACGATTTAATCAGACGGCAGTGTTCAGGCCCTTCGGAAAGAAGATTTTTTCTTGGACCGATATAACTGGTAAGACTCATTACAAGTTCTTCCCTGATTGAATCTATAGCAGGATTTGTCACCTGCGCAAAAACCTGTTTAAAATAATTAAACAGAGGCTGAGGCTTATCTGAAAAAACTGCAAGTGGAGTGTCTGTACCCATTGAACCAACAGGTTCCTGAGCATTTACCACCATTGGAATAATTATATCTTCAATATCCTCTCTGTTATACCCGAAACTCACCCTAAGGGAATGGAGTTTTTCTTTTTCTATTTCAACGGAAACATTCTCTGATTCTGAAATATCGTTTAAAATAACACGATTCTGCTCTACCCAGTCCTTATATGGTTTTCTGTTAGCTATCTCTTCCTTCACCTCACGGTCGGGAATAATTCGCCCCTCCTCCGTATCAACAAGGAGAAGTTTCCCAGGCATAAGTCTCCCTTTCAAAACTATCTCATCAGGTGAAAAATTCTGAACACCCACCTCTGAACCCATAACTATCATTCCATCTTTTGTTACAATATATCTCGATGGTCTTAAACCATTTCTGTCCAGCGTACCTCCGATATATCTTCCATCACAGAATACCATCGATGCGGGACCATCCCATGGCTCCATGAATGTTGAATGATACTCGTAAAAATATTTCAAATATTCAGGTATAGGATTTTTATCGTTCCACGATTCAGGTATCATCATCATAAGCGCGTGAGGCATAGATCTTCCTGCTGCTACTAAAAGTTCAACAGCATTATCAAATGAAGCCGAATCACTTTTCCCCGGTTCAATAACCGGAAGAATTTTTTTCAGATCATCTCCGAGAATCTCCGAACTGAAGTCGGACTCTCTGGCCTGCATCCAGAATCTATTCCCTTTAACAGTATTTATCTCTCCATTATGAGCCAGCATTCTGAAAGGCTGAGCAAGATCCCATGAAGGAAATGTATTTGTACTGAAACGTGAATGAACAAGAGCCATGGCGCTCTCCATTCTGTCGTCACGGAGATCTTTATAGTAATGCCTAACCTGACCCGGCATTAGCATACCTTTATAGACAATTGTTTTTGAAGAAAGAGATGGCATATGAAAAATATGTTTACCGTTTATCGAAGACTCTCTCACAAGCCTCTCAACTATTTTTCTTGCTACAAAAAGTTTAAGCTCAAGATTTATATTCTTATCAGCACCCTTCCCGATAAATATCTGCTTTATCACAGGTTCAGATCTCCGGGCAATATCACCTATAACAGAAGTGTCAACTACCACATCTCTCCAGGCAATAACATTCAATCCTTCATCAGATAAAACTTTTTCAAATATATCTGTACATTGTTTCCGGGCTTCATCCTCAGGGGGGAAAAAAACAAGTCCTGCACCATACTCGCCTGCTGCAGGTAAATTTTCAACCTCCAGGGCAAAAAAGGAGTGCGGTATCTGCATCATAATTCCGGAACCGTCACCGGTCTTATTATCAGCACCCTCTGCTCCGCGGTGCGTCATCCTTTCGAGAACTTCCAGTCCGCGCTTAATTATATCATATGATTTTCTGCCTTTAATGTTAGCAACAAAACCGATGCCGCATGAATCATGTTCATTCGCGGGATCATAAAGGCCGCATTTTTCAAATCTGCTGTAATTCATTTAAAATCTCCAAGGCTGCAAAAGTTGCAGATATGTATTATCTGCTTTTGATTATATAAAGAATTTCAATGATAATAAAAAATATCCCTCTATCATCAATTAAAAAAGATTATGCAATGTTACATTGCTGTTAAAATATAACATGTTCTTTTTATTTGCATTATAATAGCTATAAGTCAGTAAAATTTTTAACAATTTTGTATTTTTTTAAACTGCAATAATCCTTAATATATATCTTTAACGAAAGCTTTCTAAACACACCCACAGCTGCTGCGGCTCCCTTCTCTTTGAAAAAAAAAATTCAAAAATAGAAGTTTTCTTCTCAAACCCGGAATAAATTTTATGCCTTAATCCTGCCGCTCTTACTTTTTTATAGCGTATCTGGGATAAATTTATTGTTTTCTGAACTTTAAAACTCTATTTTTTTATAAATAACCCAAATTTTAATTGACAATCGGAACCATGTTCCATTATTATTATATTGTTCACAAATAATTAAGTCCGTTTCACTTTTTCTTCCTGATAGTTATACAGAAAATGGTCTCCGGCAATTGAGGCTATTGAGCAGTTATTTTTCAATACTATCCAGCGGGAGGATTCCGGAGTTTACAGGGTTGATGAGCAGATCTTTTTTCTATACGGCGTTCATTCCTCAATGCCTGATAGCGAACTGACGAGCAAAAGACCTTCGGCGTACTCCATTCATCCATCCCCCCAAGAGGCATGAATGGCCTTTGATAAAGAGGAAGCTTTATACGTCCGGAACCTCTCCCAATGGATAGATTGAGATTTAACACAGAAACCACCTTTTTCCCTCTAACTGACATTAAATTTCACAAATATAAAAGATTAGTTGATTTAAATTAATTTACTGATGATAGTTGTTATAATTAATAAAACTGATCCGCCCCCACTGGCCGATGGCCATCTCCCCCATAAATGGGAGGAGAAAATACAAAAATATTCCGTTTGCCCTTTCTCCCATTAATGGGGAAAGGTGCCCGACGGGCGGATATGGGCGGAAATAAAAGAGGACTAAATATGAACAACACTCAACCATTAATAAAAACATGCGATATCGGCGATGCATCTATTGAATATCTGCACTATCCTTCAGACGGCCCTGATATGCTCATGCTTCACGCAACGGGTTTTCTCCCATGGCTCTGGCACCCCATAGCAAGAGAGCTTTCAAAATCATATAATATTATAGCTCCGTATTTCTGCGATCACAGAAGTTCCGAACCCGAGACTGGCGGTTTAGGCTGGGATTTGCTGGCAGATGATCTTTATAAGTTCTGCAGCAGTATAAAATTAGATAATCCCTTCGTTATTGGACACTCAATGGGCGGAACAGTTATCACACTCTGCGCAGCTCAACATAAAATTTTACCGGCGGGAATGGTACTCATAGAACCGATTTTTCTACCTGAAACAATTTACACAATGGAACTAACAGTTGAACAGCATCCTCTGGCCGCGAAATCTATAAAAAGACGAAGTGAGTGGGACAGCAGCGAAGAGGTTCTTTCATATCTTAAAAACAGAAAACTTTTCAGCAAATGGGATGATGAGATGCTCGACCTCTACTTAAAATATGGGATGGTTACCGGCAATGGTGGCGGACTAACACTTGCATGCTCTCCGAGAAAAGAAGCTTCTCTCTTTATGGGAGGAAACGCTAAGAATCCATGGCCGATGCTGCCTGAAGTAAACTGTCCAGTACTGATAATAGAAGGAGAGACAAGTGATAACAAACCTTTTATAGATTTGAAAAAAGCTGTATCGCTATTGCCAAAGGGAATTTATCATGAAGTAAAAAATGCAGGTCACCTTATACCCATGGAACAACCTGAAACAATTACAGAATTAATAAAAAAATTCTGCGCAGGTGAGAGCATTCCCAATTAAATAATTTGACACTCAGCCCCTGCAGCAATTTATGATATGCTGCAGGACCTCGATAGTGAATCCGGATACGAATCTATTCCGCAGATGAACTGCAATACACATAACTACCGATATTTATGGAGATTGCACATGCCTTTAATGATGATCCTTAAACAGATGCTCCCGGGACTCCTCCCGTTATTTGTGTTCATAATAGCTGATGAATTATGGGGGACAAGGATCGGGCTCTATGTGGCAGTAATATTCGGTATTACGGAACTCATTTTAACAAGAATCAAAGACGGGAAATATGACCGGTTTATAATCTTTGACACATGCTTTTTAGTAGTTCTCGGTCTCGTTTCAATACTTCTTGAAAATGATATTTTCTTTAAGCTGAAACCTGCTTTGATGGAATTTATACTC
>JBBRFT010000038.1:0-20730 GCA_038241375.1 Spirochaetota bacterium | reverse complement strand
CACTCTCTCCGCAAAGGGAGAATTGAACTCTGATGGAATGGAAAAAAATAAATACACCTCTGACCGTCGAAGTAATCAGAACTTTAAGATGTGGAGATCTCTGCCATATAACAGGCAAGTTGCTCACGGCCAGAGACAAGGCCCATGAAAGAATTGCGAAGATGCTGTCAACCGGCGAGGAACTCCCCTTTGAGCTGAAAGATCAGATTATATATTACGTGGGACCTACTCCGGCAAAACCGGGTGAAGTAATTGGTGCGGCCGGGCCGACAACATCATCAAGAATGGACCCCTTCTCCCCGGTGATGTTTGAACTTGGGATTAAAGGAATGATTGGGAAGGGTAAAAGAGATAGTCTTACCAAAAATCTTCTTATAGCCCATAAAGCCGTTTACTTCAGCTCATTCGGCGGCGCTGGAGCATACCTTAGTAAAAGAATTAAATCCTCGAAAATTATTGCCTTTGATGATCTTGCTTCAGAAGCCGTTCATGAACTTATAGTCGAAGATTTCCCCGTCGTTGTTGCAATCGATATGTATGGAGAGGATATTTATGAACATGCAGTTCACTGCGGAAAATGATTTTGAAGGTTTTAAAAAAATTATTTCTGAAAGACTCGCATCAAGAGAAAAGAGATCAATAAATTTTCCTGAATATAAGAAATCGGCTGTGCTTATTCTTTTTATGGAGAAAGAGGGTCTTCCCCATGTTGTCATGACACTCCGCACAGACAAAGTTTCAACTCACAAAGGGCAGGTATCATTCCCCGGCGGAGGATACGATTCCACTGACAAGGATTTTCTTGGAACTGCACTCCGCGAAACAATGGAGGAGGTCGGAATACCTCCGGAAGAAATTGAAATTCTCGGTGAATTCGATGAATACATTTCAGTAATGGGCTACCATGTATATGTATACGTCGGGTCAGTAAACAGAGTGCATGAATATATTGTATGCATGGACGAAATTGATGAAATGCTTGAAGTCCCATTCTCAATCTTTTACAATGAATCCTATACTAAATGTGAGAAGATGACCTATGAGGGGAGAGACTACGACGTCTATTACTATGACTTCGGCTCAAGGACAATCTGGGGTATGACAGCACGAATAATAACAGATTTTGCACGAAAAATTCTTAAAAGTGAATGAACTGATTAATACAGTAAATTTGCTTCCCTCCCGACTAGGTGAGTTTCAGAAATAAAGGTTAAACAGTTCGATTATTTCTTATTAACGAGTAGTTTTCAAAAAATATCTGAAGCCCACCTCCGAAGAGTTGGAGCAGTATTTTCAACTCCTGTAATAAAATTAAATATTTCAAGTTAATTATTGACACACGCCGTAACAGATTCTATTTTTAATCTACATATCATTGATTTTACCTATATTCATAACCGGAGTTAAACATGTTTAAAAAATTTTCAGAAAGAAAAAATCATCTCATTATACTCGCATTCGCAACAGGACTTTTCCTTGGAATTAATTTTTCTTTTGTCGCTCAGGCAGGAGAACCTGCTCATAAATACCTTGAGTTTTTTCATCAGACTTTTCAGATAATAACAAGTGAATATGTCGAACAGCCCGATAATAAAAAATTATTTTACGGTGCAATCAAAGGGATGATAGATTCTCTTGGCGACCCCTTTACCAGATTTCTAAATGAAGATTCAACTGCCGAACTTCAGGAAATGACCTCGGGTAAATTTGTGGGTATAGGTGTAGAGATCGCAGTTAAAGATGGAGAGATTGTTATAGTCAGCCCTATAGATAATTCACCAGCAATGAAAGCCGGTATTGAAAGCGGTGATGTAATAACAAAAGTAAACAATGAAATAATTAAAGATAAGAATCTTGATGAAACAATAAAAAATATAAAGGGACTCCCCGGAACAAAAGTCAACATTACAATCAGACGTGAAGGATTCACCGAAGAGATAAGCTACAATATAGAAAGAGCTCCAGTGAAAATTGAAAGTACTGATTTCGCGATTATTAAAGAAAGCAATACCGGTTATCTTAGAATAAAAACTTTTGGAGCTGACACTACTCAGGATGTTAAAAAAGCTCTGACTACTTTTAACAATAACAAGATTGAAAAAGTTGTCATTGATCTTCGATATAATCCAGGCGGACTCCTTACATCTGCAGTAGAAATTTCGGAATTTTTTCTTGAAAAAAATCTTACTATTGTATCCACAAAAGGTAGATCCGACCGTGGAAAAGAAAACTTTTTTAAGTCAACAAGAGATCCTATTTATAAAGGTAAAATTATAGTACTGGTCAATAAAGGGAGTGCTTCTGCCTCCGAAATATTAAGCGGCGCCCTTCGCGACAATAACAAGGCTCTTCTTCTGGGTGAAAAAACATTTGGTAAAGGATCTGTACAGAAAACCTATAATCTGGATAAAGATGTAGGAATTGCCCTGACAATCGCTAAATACTACACACCTTCAGGCGCAATGATTCATGGGAAAGGTATTATGCCTGACTTCGAAGTTAAAGTTGCAGAGTTCCCTGCAGCAGAGACTGAAGACTTGAAAAAAATCAGCAGTGATAAACTTCTGAACGAATTTGTTTCAATAAAAACAATTTATAATGAAACTACTAAAGTCGAATTTAAAAAATTTCTCCTGAGCAAAAATATTAAAATTTCTGACATCACGGCTGATTTTATTTTAAAACGTGAAGTTACAAAGTACCATAAAGATCAGATTTATGATCTTGAATTTGATAATCAGCTCACGGCTGCGATAGAAAAGCTAAGTAAATAATGAAAGAAGAACCAGAGCAGATTATTGGACTGGGTCTGGAGAGTTCATGTGATGAGACCTCTGCCTCTATTGTTGTTAATGGCAGAAAAATACTCTCTAACAGAATATACAGTCAGGTTGAACTTCACTGTGAATATTCAGGAGTTGTGCCCGAGATAGCATCAAGGGCACATCTTGAAAAAATCAATACACTCATTGAGATGGCTCTTAATGAAAGCGGATTGAAGTTCAGTGATCTCCATTATGTTGCTGCCACAAACAGACCCGGACTCACCGGGTCACTCCTTATAGCATTACAGAGCGCAAAGGCTATATCTTTTACAATGAATATCCCCCTGATAGGCGTAAATCACCTTGAGGCTCATCTTTATGCACCCTTTCTTGAAGGGAATGAACCTGCATATCCCTTCATCGGACTTCTCATATCAGGAGGAAATACAGCGCTATATCGCGTCAACGGCCCGGGCGAAATGGTGCTGATAGGCAAAACCGTTGACGATGCTGTCGGTGAGGCCTTCGATAAAGTTTCAAAATATATAGGGCTGGGTTATCCGGGAGGACCCCTTGTGGAAAATCTGGCAAAAGACTCATCAACAAAAAAAGTTTTCTTCCCGAAAATTATGACCGACCCCGATGACACCAGATTCTCTTATTCAGGATTAAAAACTGCTGTCATTAACCATATAAAACAGAATCCTGAGCAGAACAGATCTGATATAGTCTACAGCTTTCAGGAGAGAGCTCTGGAACTTCTGGTAAGGCGGCTCTTTACCGCATCTCGTAAATCCGGTATAAAAAAAATGGTAGTTGCCGGAGGAGTAGCCGCTAACGGAAGATTAAGAGAGCTTATCGAAACAGAAAGAAGAAAAGATGAGGAGATTCTTATCCCGTCCCCTCTCATGTGCACAGATAATGCCGCAATGATAGCAGGAATTTCATATCAGTACTTTATCCGGAAAATATTTGATTCATATGAAATTGATGTAAGCCCCAGGCCATAAAATAATTGCTTGCAAATCCAGCCGACTAATGTATTTATAATAATCGCAACAACTGCTCCGCGTTGTCGCGGTATATGTTAGAGGGGATCACGGGGGCTTTGCCCCCGTGATCCCCTCTAACAGCGCATGCGAAACGTGCGCTGATAAATGATTAAGACGGCAGACTATGGATTTCACTGAAGAGAAAACACCATCCGGTTATACTTTAAAAATACTTTTTAAGAAGATGAAATTCCTTGTTTTCAACAGTAGAGGTGAATCATTTTCAGCAGATAAAGAGGGGAGGAGTCTTCTTCATAAACTTCCCAATGCTGTATTTCTTGGAAATATATTTTTAATAGAGCGGGACTATCTTAAAGAATACTCTCTTCTTAAAGTAAGAGATGACACTATAATTCTCCCATACAGAAATATTACTGAAAAAAAGAGAAAATTTCTATTTATCCACTATGTAACCTCTATAGATATTATACCTATGAAAATTGTTATGGTAAAAAGCTACTCCCTTATGCTGAAAGATATACCATCCGATACAGATATCGATTACCTTATTGTTGATGAATCACTTTCTGAAACAGAAATTTCGGTAATTGCAAGCCGATACCGACCGGGTGAAATTATAAAAGTAACAACAGATAGAAGTGAAATACAAAATGAAGCAGAAGAAGAGAAAGAATCAGATTATATAAGCATTAATACTATGTCTGACAATCCTGTTTTTCTCGCCACCTATCATCTTAAAAACATGGCGCTTTCAAATCTCAATCAGCTGCTGCTCGATTTTGATATATCGGCATTTGATACTCAATTCATTATTTACTATATAAATGACATTCTTGATAATAAAAAAGATGATCCAGATGTCATCAGAAATAAATTGATGCTTACTGATTTAAAAAACGCATATGAATTTTACCTTGCTCTGATAATCCGGGATACTAAATTTTTAAACGAAAAAATTGAATCTGAATCAAACTTCAGAAAACTCTCCCCATATAAAACTCTTGTATCTAAAGTAAGATCAACAAATCCAGGCAGAGAGGATCAGCTTTTATACACAGAATATGAAAATCTTATTCTGGAAAAAGAAGAAGCTTTGAAGGCATCGAAATAATTATTGTTACTCAGAAACAAGTTTAATCGTTTTATTAAAACTATTAAACTTGCCCCCGGCTACTGCCGCGCCCCTCTCTTTCTTTCCAAAAAGAAGAGTTAGAGGTGAGTTTCAAAATTTAATATCCCCATATCCTGAATTATTTTTTAAAAAAAGTAAAAAAATTTAAAAAACTTCTTAAAACCATCGTATCAATATTAGGGATTGATTTCACATTTCTGTATTTACTGCTTTCCGTTCTTCCTTTGCCGGAAAGTAGTACTTCTTTTTAATCCTGTTTTAAGCTTATAAAAAAACTGATTCCAAAAAAGGACATATCTTTGAAAAAAATATTTACTATACTATTGCTTATTTTATCAATATCATCCCCGGCACTGCCGGATAAAGAATGGAGTGTCTTTTTTACTAACCCTTCTAAAATAAAAAAAACCGGCGTGATAAATCCTATAGATGGTCTGATTAAAATAATTAAAAATTCTAATAAAAGTTTCTACGGAGCTTTTTATGATATTTCTTCAATGCAGGTAGCAGATGAAATGATAGCTGCGTATCTCCGCGGGGTAGACGTAAAGCTGGTCACCGATAATGATACCTTTTCCGGCGCAGCAATAGCTAAGATTCTCGAAAGCGGCATACCTGTCATACCGGATACCGGCACGGGACTTATGCACAACAAATTCGCAATTATTGATGGTATAACAGTTTTTACCGGATCCTACAATGCTACGGAAAACTGTACGTGGAAAAACAACAATAACGCTCTGATTATTAAATCACAGGAACTTGCAGATATTTACAATTCGGAATTCAATGAGATGTTCTATTCCGGAGTATTTGGAAACAGAACTGAAGATGGTGCATTCCTCCAACTGCAGAAAAAGTATTATGTAAAACTTAATGATATGAACATCAACGTCTACTTTGCGCCCGAAGATAATGTAGAAAAAATTATACATAATAGAATTGAAAAAGCTGAAAAATCAATCCGCTTTATGCAATTCTCTTTCACATCTGATGTCATCGGAGAAGTAATCATAAAAAAATTCAAAGAAGGAGTTGATGTTCAGGGAGTATTTGAAAAAAAAGGTTCGAATACTGAGTACTCTGAATATATAAAAATGATAGTTGAAAGCGTTCCCGTAAGACTTGATAAAAACAGAGATACAATGCATCACAAAGTAATAATCATAGATGACTACCTCGTAATCACCGGATCATTCAACATTTCAAAAAATGCCAACCTTCGTAATGATGAAAATATCATAATACTCGACAACCCAGATCTGGCTTCAGAATACATCAAAGAGTTCAACAGAATTTATAATGAGGCAAAGTAAAATGAATAAAATACATTCCGACTTTAAGCTGCCGATCCAAAAATGTATAGACGGACAAAGTGTAAAGGATCTTTCAGATACAGAACTCCTTGCAGTGATAGTAGGGACAGGTATAAAAAATATCGATGTTCTTGAACTCTCCGCGAAAATTATTAAAAATATGGGTGGCCTATCCGCCGTATCAAAAGCGGGACTCAGAGAGATTGCAGCTGAAAAAGGTCTTGGTCTTAAAAAAGCAGTGAAAATTCAGGCAGCTTTTGAAATTGGAAGAAGAGTAATTACTGATGTTACAGACTTGAAGCATATCAGTTCACCCAATGCAGTATGGAATCTTCTCCTTCCAGAGATAGCCTGTCTGCAAAAAGAGGAGTTCAGGGTACTTGTGGTTAACAATAAAAATATGCTGTTGAAGAAAGTCATTGTCTCAGTCGGAACTATCACCGAAGCAATTGTCCATCCAAGAGAGGTTTTCCGCGACGCAATAAAGGAAGCTGGCTCAGGAATCATAGTAACACACAATCACCCCTCCGGTAACGCGGCCCCGTCAAAACAGGATATCGACACAACAAAACGTCTCGTTGAAGCGGGGAAAATTGTGGGGATACCTCTCCTGGATCATATTATACTAACAAACACTTCGTACTACAGTATGAAGGAAAACGGATACATCGCATAAGTAAGCAGTCTTATAATATATAGCACGAGGTGCGTATGCTTCGAATACGCTGGAAATGTAGGATTACGGTAGTTCAAATTAAACTGCTTGACTCATTCATTATAATCTGATTAAAATTCAAATTGTCAGCATATAACCTCATTTTATCGGAATGACAGGAAGGTGTATATTCATGAAAAAAATTCTTTTTATTTTTTTTCTTTCGGCAGCAGTTACACTCTCAGCTGCTGATACAGATTACAGCAGTCAAATCCAGCCGGGTAAATGGCTGAGAAATGTAATAGTTAAAACCGAATACATGGGTGAAACTTCATCAGCAAATATACAGATCTACTTTCCCAAAGGCTATACAAAAGGTAAGAAACTCCGTACAATTATAACTCTCCATCAATACGATAATAATGAAAGGGACTGGGAAAACGGCGCTTCAATTGAATCATATGCCAATAAATACAATATGATAATTGTCTCACCCAATATGGGTAAATCGGTATACGAAACATCATTTTATCCTGAAACAACACACAAATGGAATGTCATACCGGGAGGAAAATTTATAGGTGAGACACTTATAAAATTCTTAAACGACACCTTTTCACTTGAATTAAAAAAACATAACACAGGTATCGCAGGTATCGTGGCCGGAGCTCACGGTGCAATTCTGACCTCATGCCATTATCCCGATAAATTCGAAGCGGCTGCAGGGATTTCCGGTTATTACGATCCGACAATTATGCAGAACAGCCGAATGATAGAAGCAGTATACGGAAGTTATAAAAACTTTCAAATACGATGGGAAAATGATGACAATCCTCTTAAACTTGCTGAAAAATTAAAAAACGTACATATCTATCTTTATCACGGTTTAAAACAGGATGCCTATCAGCCGGGACAGTCAAGAATCATGGCCATAAAGCTTAAACAACTTCAGAAAAAATTACCCGATGATTACAGTGTTACTTATAAAGATAATAAGTTCGGTCTATACGGATGGACATCATGGCGGGGACAGATTTCTGATATGATGGATTTTATGAACGAAAAACTTGCAGAATAATTCTACTTTACTCTGCTTTTAATATGAGCAATTTCACTCTTCTTTAATCGGAATATTTTATAAACATAATCATTAAGATCATCAATGGATTTTCCCGCTTCAATTTCATCAACCAGTTTTAAAATATACTTATACTCTGTCTCTGCAAGAAGTGGGACAGGCAGCTCCTCCAGGTGGCTACGAAGCACCTTGACAGATGAAAACTTTTTCTGAAAGATGTACTGATAAAGCTCTGAATTAAACAGCGCCATAATAACCTTTATATCAATACCTTCAAGTCGAGGGATAAGAATATTAGCGCTGTTGAGAGTAATGCGCCGCTCTCTATCATAGGCAAAAATAAGACGATTTGATATATACTTATAAATAAGCTTTTCTTCATTTCTATAAAAACTTTCATTTGCTGTCTGCTGAAATTTCTGAGGTTCAAACTTAATAAATGTATCAGGGGAATTAATTTTAAATGATGAAACATCCTTACCTTTAATAACTGGTTCATTCCATTCATTTTTTACTTCCTGTATATATTTGGAATTATTCCCCGTAACTATTCCAAGCGCCCAAAGGGCTTTATCTTTCAGAGTCAGATAATGACAGGAAAAAATCTTTCTGAGAATTTCTTCATCTGCAGAATCCGTGTTAATATCGAAAATATAATTAGTGTTTATACCGAATCGTTCATGCTTTACTTTATAACTATTCTCTTTATCAACAATTTCAACATATCCGTCGCCTTCATCATTACGTATATCTAATACTGCAGCAGAACTGAAAACATTTTTAAATATTTTTTTCTTCTGCTCAATTCTCGATATATAAAAGTTTTTTAAAATATATTTTCTGATATCACTATGAATTTTTACATTAAAGACTGATTCAGGAAGAACAAATGAAAGCTCCCCCCCTTTTTTCAGCATACGCAGACTTTTTATTAAAAAATATGAAAATGATTCGCCTGAATTAATTTCGGGATAAAAATTCTGAAGTTTTTTTAGTTCATCTTTTTTAAAATGTGAACCCCATGGAGGATTGGTTGCGATACAATCAAATTCAGAAAAAATATTTTTATCATTAGAAAGAAGTAATTCATTAAAATCCAGAAGTGAATCTGCACAAAATACATTTGGTTTAAAATCCAGATCAGGAAATTTCATCAGCAGATTAATACCGGCAACATTAACCGCAATGGGATCAATATCAATACCATAAATATTTTCGGGATTTTTTGATAAATCCGCAAAGGCAAGGAGAAACTGCCCTGTACCGCAGCATGGATCCAGAAAACTATTCTCCGGAGATGCAATTCTTACAGTAATTTCAGAAACTACTTTATCTGGAGTGTAATACATCCCGAGTTTACTTTTATCACCTTCCATAAGGATCGACTGATAAATTATTCCGGTAATATTGCTATGATCAGGTATATTGAATTTCAGTATATCAATAAATTCAGATTTGACTTCAGCGGTTAAAGAATCTCTCCAGCTGAGAAGAGTTTCACCTAACCTTTTACGATTTTTAATATTTATATCCTGTGAATAAAGGATCTCTTCGGGAAGAGTCCCTTCAAGCATCCCCTTTCTCTGAAGAAGATTCAGTGATAAGATAAAGAGCGCTGAAGATACATCGATATTATGTCTCATTATAAATGATGAAATTTCAGAGACAGATCGTTTCTCCTCCTCTGTTTTAAAAAGTTCTTCAGGTATGAATGTTTTTGAAGAATTTGATTTATTTGCCCTGCTATCAAGTCTTTTCAAATCTCCGCTTAATATCCGGCTGCGGAGAGATATTACATCATCTTCAAGAAAACAATTATCTTTATCATTAATTGCTGTTTCAATAAAACCATGTCGTACCCAGTTCTTCACAGATGTTTCGGATATACCAAGCATCTGCGCGGTTTCCGATGCAGATATATGTTTTTCAGATTGGGATGATTTCATTTATATCAGGCCTGTTCTCTCTTATACACAACTTTTCCGTTGCAGATAGTGTATTCGATACTTCCGAAGAGCTCTTTACCGATAAACGGGGTGTTTTTACATTTGGACATTAAAAACTTTTCATCTACAATAATTTTTTTATCCGGATTTATAATAACAACATCGGCCATTCCGCCGATCTTAAGCTCACCCTTCCCGAGGTTAAGAATTCTTGAGGGATTACATGTTACTTTAGAGAATGCTTCTATATATGTAAAATTATTGTTTCTCACAAGTTCTGTTATAATCAGCGGTACTGCTGTTTCAAGCCCTATTATCCCAAAAGGAGCATACTCCATCTCCTGCATTTTTTCGAAGAGCGCGTGAGGAGCGTGGTCAGTTGCAATGACATCAATTGTACCGTCTTTCAGTCCTCGGATGATCTCTTTTCTATCATGTTCACTTCGAAGAGGAGGATTCATCTTCGCCATAGATAAATGTTCTTCAACGGCATCATCATTCAACGCAAAATAGTGAGGAGCAGTTTCACAGGATACGCTTATCCCGTCCGCCTTGCCTCGCCGTACAAGTTCAACTGAACCTGCCGCTGAAACATGACATATATGAAGACGCCCCTTTGCAAGACGTGTTAAAATTATATCCCGGGCAATCATAACCTCTTCAGCTTCACATGGGATACCGCTAAGACCGAGCTTATTTGAATTAAGCCCTTCATTCATCAGACCTTCATCAGCTAAAAGTTTATCCTCTGAATGTGCAATAATTGGGACATTAAACATTCTGGAATATTCAAGCGCCCTTCTCATTAGAATTGAATTAGTTACCGGCTGACCGTCATCTGTAAACGCTACCGCTCCACCCCTGACAAGCTCACCCATCTCGGAAATCTCTTCACCCTTCCCCCCTTTAGATATATTTGCCGTGGGGAAAACATTAATCGGACCCTTCGCGGCTTCCATAATTATAAAACGTACCAGGGCCTGATTATCGATTACGGGCTTAGTGTTGGGCATTGTACATACAGATGTAAAACCGCTTTTAGCGGCAACCATCGAACCGCCGATTATAGTTTCAACATCCTCTCTCCCCGGTTCACGAAAATGAACGTGTATATCAATAAGACCCGGAAGAACAAGGGTTCCATTCGCATCAATAACCTCATCCCCCGGTGCAGCGGAGAGATTTTTACCTATATCTTTAATTTTATTTTCACTTATAAAAACATCGAGCTTGTCATCAGTACCGCTTGCAGGATCGATAAATCTTCCGTTCTTTATTAGTATTCCCATATCGCTTAATTACCCTCTGTATCAGCATCACTCAGCGGTGTTCCGCCGGCCAGGAGATAGAAAATAGCCATTCTCACTGCGACTCCATTTGTAACCTGTTCGTTAATGATCGAATTGGGGCAATCGGCAACAACATCATCAAGCTCAATTCCCCGGTTCATCGGCCCGGGATGCATAACAATTATATCCGGTTTACATCTGGCGAATCTCTCTTCAGTCAGCGAATAGAGAAGATTATATTCTCGTATCGAGGGGAAGAGTGAACCCTTCTGCCGCTCTCTCTGAATCCGGAGCATATTGATTACATCAAGTTCCGGAAGCAGCTTATCGAGATCATAGGTTATTTCAACACCATACTGCCTGAATTCATCGGGAAGAAGCGTTGAGGGTCCGCATAGAGTTACCTTTGCGCCAAGTTTTGTAAAAGCGATTATATCCGATCTTGCCACTCTTGAATGTTTGATATCGCCAATAATACCGATATGCAGCCCCTTCAGAGAACCTCTTTTTTCAAGAATTGAATATGTATCAAGAAGTGCCTGTGTAGGATGAGAGTGATATCCGTCACCGCCGTTGATAACAGATGCTTTAATATTCTTAGATAAAAAATGGGGCGCCAGAGATGCCCCATGTCTCATTACTATATAATCAGCCTTCATGGCTTCGAGAGTTTTAACCGTGTCTATCAGAGATTCACCCTTTACAACACTGGAAGTTGTTACAGGAACATTTATCGTATTTGCAGAAAGGAGCTTTGCCGCCATCTCAAAACTCAGACGCGTACGTGTTGAAGGTTCGTAAAACAGCGTACAGACAGTTTTACCACGGAGTACAGGAACACTTTTAACATCCCGGGTAAAAACATCTTTAAAATATTTTGCTGTATCGCAGATGAGCATTATCTCGTCGGATGAGAGGGACTTAATATCAAGGAGATCTTTTCTGTTTAATGAGTTCATATCACTTTTATACTTTCCATATATAAAGTGGTTCAGGCAGCTTCCAAAATTTTAAGCCAGTAAAGAATAAATCAAATTTTCATGCCTGTAACCTGAATATTTATTGTAAACTTAATGAAAGTTGTCAATACTATTTATGTCTCATTAGATTTTTTTATATTTTTCTACTCTTAGTCCTGGATTGTCAGTAAATACATTACCTATAATTCCAGCCAGGCTCTAAGAGAGTTGCCAACATTTCCTAAATCTGAGTTACTTAAAACACCAACTTTTTTAATAACCAATTCAATATCTACGAGTATGCAACCTCTTTTTACGGCAGTAGGAACATTCAAACCTGATTCTCGCCAATTTTCCAGACAAAACTCATTTTCAGAAAGAGTATGAATTTTACTTGTCAATGGGACAACAAAAATATCATCATATTTTTCTCCATCTGAACCTACCACAACAGCAGGTCGCACCTTATTAACTGTCAGATTAGTAAACGGATATGGAAGCAGGATTATATCACCTTTCGAGTAAATCATTATACACATCATCCTCGGCATTATCCCAGATCTTATCGATTGATTTTTCAGACACACGCATATGCCATTGTTTATCTTCTTTTTGTGTTTTTTCTAATAAAAAATCAATAAAATCATTTGCTTCTTTTTTTGCCTCCACAGGAAGCGCTTTGATTTTTTCTTCTATAGTCATCATTGTGATATATCCTCTATTTTTCAGAATTAATCTTAATATTAATATTATCCGGAAAGATTACAATTAAAATTTTTTATCTATAACTTGAGTCGCATACTTATAAAAATATGATCTTCTGGATCATTTGTTATAAACAAATATGCGGGCAATAACCAGGTAAATCTCCTCATTTAACTTCCTATTTTTGGAGAGTAGAAAATTAGCATTACAGAAAGAATAAATACAAAGGGGGCCTCATCGTGTACAATGGAAGAGACACCTATAACAGAGAAAAGAAGCCGGTTACATCACCACACTGTGATTATATGTTTACAGGGTAAGAAACAGTAATTATAGTTCAGCCTTAATTTTCAACAGCAGATCTGAAATTTTTTCCCTGACAATTTCATGGGAATATTCATCATTTGGATGAGGAGTCTCCCCCGGTTTCTGGAAATAAGGGTTTTCATCATTGATCTGCCCCCATTTAAAATCCACCTCCCTTGTGAGCTCATAAATCTGGTGAGGATTATCAACATAAGATTTAATAAGATTATAAAGATACTTTAGCGGGTTTTCAATACTTTCAGCAATTTTTATACGATCATTTTTAACATTTGTCTGAAGTACCGTCATTAAAACCCTTGAGGAATCAATAATATTCTTTTCAATAAAAACTGTAAGAAATGATATTGACTGGTCAAGCTGGGGAATCGGGTTATGTCCCTTAATAAAGCTCCCCCCTTCCCTGCCTATGGCCTCAGCAATAGAAAATTTTCTTCCGCTAAGAATATCCCTCTGGATGAACTCCTCATCATCCTCATCTTTCTCATCTTTCTCATTATTAATCTTTTCAGAATCTGATGTCATAATCCTATTCCATTGAAATTCAATTTTACCCAAACGATGAGTATTCAAAAATAAATATCCACGGCGATATTATGCAACTCTACATCACTTAAATTTAAACCGTATTCGACTAAATCATATTTTATAAATAAATCTTCTAAAAATATTCATCGTATTTCTTTATTATTCAACTCCCCCAGAATAAACTCAACCTCATCGGTCATTATAATGTCGCCGAATTCATAGGCATATTCGAATTCCTCTCTGCTGTTAACCGTCCAGAAGGCTATACCGCATCCCATTAAACGGAATATAGATATAAGTATACGTGCTGGAAATTTCCCGATTTTATCAAACATCTTAACCGGCAGATTCATATATACCGGACGATACTTTATAACTCTCTTCATAATTCCAAAAAAACCTAGACTTAAATGAGCCTCCTCCAGGAGGAGGCCTATGGGAGTCCGCTGATCCCGGAAGTAATCGAGGAGCGAATGATCAAATGAGCTGACAAGAAGATCCTCTTTTTTTATATGTTTCAGAAATATCTCCAGAAGCTCCGGACCATCAGATGGTCGAAGAGTCTCATCTTTAAGTTCCATGTTTACATATTTGCCCTTCGGTATAGACGCAAGAAATTCATTGAGTTCAGGAATTGTCTGCTTCTTCCCCAGATCGACGGTCTGCAGCTTCTTAAGGGTCATCTCTCCGACAACTCCCCTCTTTTTATCCTTAGCAGTCCGGTCAATTGTATCATCGTGAATTATAACATAACGGCCATCTTTGGTCTTCTGAACATCACACTCAAGGCCATGGGCACCGTATTCAAACCCCTTTTTAAAAGCAAGGAGAGAGTTTTCGGGATACTTTGCACGGTAACCCCTATGAGCAAGAACTCTGATTTTCCTAGGCATCCTGAGCCTCTCCCCTTCTCACCTGTGACATTGTAACAAAAGCGATAAAGAAAAGCGCAACTGCAAAGAGCAGCAGAGAGATATATCCTCCGGGGATCTTCCCTCCGTCAGTTGAAAGGTCTAGTACAAATCCTGCAACAGGTGGTGCGGCTATATTTGCAGCCTGGGAGAAAAAGTAATAAAGACCGGTATAGCCTCCGACCTTTTCCGCAGTTGTCATATCTACCACCATAGGGAGGGAGTTTACATTAACAAGAGCCCATCCGAAACCTGCACACATGAAAGCAACTGCATATGACCAGTATAATAAAACAGTCTTATCTTTAGTAATAAAAAATGACCCGGCAAGACTTGCCAGGAGACAGACCATAAGAACGATAAGCCCTATCCGGATAGTTTTTCTTCTTCCGATCTTTGCTCCTATAATACCCGATGGAATTGCAGTAAGCATAAATATCAGAGAGTAATATCCAAGAATTGTAGCACCTGAGGTTTCACCTAAACCAAGATAATATTTAGCATATAGAGTAAAAAAAGTTTCAATAGAATTAAATCCGATGAACCAGAACAGAATAGAAAGGAGGATAAACAGCAGAGACTTATCTCCATGAATTACATCTTTCAGATTATTAACCAGTTCATCGAAGGATTTTTTAAATGAAACTTTATCTGTATTGCCATTATCGAAAGAAAGAGACTTATCTTCATTAATAAATAATACTACCATCATACATGCAAAGAGCATTACCATTCCACCCGCTATAAACGGATAAGTCTTATCCATATGATAAAGAGGCTTGCTGCCGAAGAAAGCAAGAAGTGCACCTACGCCACCCATAAGATTAATTATACCATTAGCCTGGCTCCGGTATTTTGAAGGTGTGATGTCGGGCATAAGAGCAATTACCGGAGAGCGATAAAGTGACATTGAAAGATTCATGAGAATAATAACAAGCATCATAAGGAGGAGAGACTGCATCTCATTCATATATGGAATCATGATAAAGAAAAACATCGCAAGGGGAGCACCGACGAGTATATAAGGACGCCTCCGTCCTAATGGTGTGTTTGTTCTATCTGAAAGAGCACCGAGAAACGGGAGAAGAATTATTGCAAAGATATTGTCAATAGTCATAATTCCACCCACAGCAGTAAGCGGGAGATTAAAAGTGTCTTTTAAAAACACCGGAACATAAGCATTATACAACGACCATATCATTGATATACCAAGAAAACCGAATCCGAGCAAAAATGTCTTTGAAATTTTAAACTGCTGTTCTGCCATATATTCCTCTCTCTATTAAATATTTACTCGATCATTTCAAACTGCTTTTCTGTATTTGTAAAATCATTTATAGAAAAACAATCTGACTTACGCATTAAATATTAGTAAATTTATTTCTCCCGAATACTATCTACTGCAATACTTGAGAGTATATCGGGATAGTCTGTAATTACACCTCTGATTCCCCATGAATGGAGACGTTCCATATTCTCTTTTTTATTTATTGTCCAGGCCATAACAGGAATATTAAGAGCATGAGCCTCTTTTATAAATCTCCGAGAAATAATTCTTAAACCCTGTTTATATCCCTGACCGAGATATTCCGGATTCTCTGAATCTGAAAACTCCGGGATCATCATTACATCATCCTTTGCTTTAAAAAATCCGGAAAGAAAAAGTTTATGTAAAACAACAAATTTCAAAACTTCAGATTTGCTGAAGCTTGTTGCAATATGCGGATATTTTTTTCTGATATGATTCATAATTTCATTACTGAATGAACCTATTATCACATTTTCATCCGCACCATTTTCACGGATCAGCTTCATTAATGAATCGGTACATTCAATTGTGTGATGTTTTATATCAATTGAAATCAATGACCCTTTAAAGTTTTTAAGAACATCTTCAAATTCCGGAACTATATACCTTTTTCCTCTGAACGGAAAAGTCACATCATTATCGAAGCTGATATAGTATCCGGCATCTATCGCCTGAAGCTCTTTGAGATTATTGCTGCTAATGTATACTTTTTCTCCGGCAATGTTTTTTATATAATCATCATGATTAACAACTATAATGCCGTCTTTAGTCAGATGCACATCAAGTTCAAGCATTGACGCAGGATTAATCTTCAATGCTTCCCTGAATGATTCAAGAGTATTCCCCGGATGCCTCATGGATGCTCCACGATGGGCCACAACAGTAAACTCAGGCAATCGGGAGATGAAAAGTTTTATCTTTTTCTGCCGGGCAAAGATCATCGATATTAAAACAGCAGCTCCATATAAAGCAATGATTGAAATAAAAATAATCAAAATTTTTTTCACCATAATACCACGATTTTTTATCCATTGAAAAAGATTCAAATTTAATTAAGTCTAATCGGAACAGTTTGTCAAGAAAGAATTCAGATGTGCCCATGCTTCGCATAGGCTGAAAATAAATTGATGCAATACAAAAGAAATCTATGATTAAATTAAAACTTGACTATAATATTTTTGTGATTGATAATTTGGCTGCAAGGTGTTCATCATAATGCTAATAATAACTATGATGACTGATTATAAAATACCAATTATCAGGCGGATAAACCCATGGAAACCTTACTCTTCATACAGTCTTTTAAAACTCCTGTTCTAGACAAATTATTTCAATACATAACTATGCTGGGTGAAGAGAATTTCTTTATTCTTGTTGCATGCTGGTTTATATGGTGCGGAGATAAAATTGCAGGGAGAAGAATCGGATGGATATTTCTCTCAGGTTCTATTCTTAATGGGGCACTTAAAGATATATTTCATATTTCACGGCCCATCGGTAACGAAAATATTGTATCTCTGAGAACTGAAACTGCAGGGGGTTACTCATTCCCCAGCGGACATACACAGAGTACAACAATGTTCTGGACCGGACTTATGAAGATATTCAGAAAATCGGCACTATACATTGCCGGGAGTATAATCATTCTCCTTGTAGCGCTATCACGGATGTATCTGGGGGTTCACTGGCCGCAGGATGTAATAGGCGGTATCGTTATCGGAATTATATGGGTTTTTATTGCTGATTTTATCTGGTGCAGATTTAATATTTCCGGATCGATTTTAAAAATCGGAATTGCCGCGGCGGTCATGATTCTCTGTTCTATATTATTCAAAGAAGATTATATTGTAAAATCAGCCGGAGCCGCAATAGGATTCCTAGCGGGGATATTTTTAGAGGATAAATACATTAAACATATCTCTTCAGGCCGAATTATTCATTCTGCTTTCAAAATTATTTCTGGTCTTATTATACTTTTTGCAATAATGGCGGGAGTAAAACTGCTGCTTCCTGATATGATTTTATTTAAAGGGATAAGATATGCAATGGTAGGATTCTGGATAACATTCGGGGCACCATATGTTTTTAAGCAGGCTTCGAAACTCTGGATATTTAAATCATGAAGTAAGCTTCTCAAGTTCTCCCGTCTGTTCTATAATTACATTTATCTTGTTATTAAGCTTTGAAACAAGATCGTTTATCATGTCGCTTATTCCGGCTATGGATTCGATATTGGTTATGTGTTCGCTGATTTTAGTCTTCATCTCTTCGGCGAGAACCCTCCCTCTGGAAGTAATGACCTCTACATTATCAACTTTACCGACTATATCCACAACAACTGAGTTGTATATTTCTATTCCGGTTTTTATACCCTCCGTAACAGCAGGATCTATCTCCACTCGACCGGATGAAGAAACATCCTTATTTACAGCATCCAATTTCTCCACCAGAAGATTCAAATCCGCAACAGCACTGCCGGCTTTATCTTCATATAGCCTGAACAGACCGATGATCTCGGAAATATTTTTTCTTACCTCTTTTGATCCGGTTAGAGAACTCTCCGCCAGTCGGCCTATTTCTTCTGCAACTACAGCAAAACCTCTCCCCTGAGCGCCTGCTCTTGCCGCCTCAATTGACGCGTTCAGTGAGAGAATATTTGTTCTGTCCGAAATATCATCAATGCCATCAAGTGCAGAACTTACCGCAGGGAGCAGATGCTTCAGCTTTTCGGCATCGATCGAAGCTTCAGCGATGAGTTTTGCTGTTTTTTTCATTTCAGGAAGGATCTCATTAAATGAATTTTCATCGTTAACTATATTTTTTCTATCAGAGACAGATGCCGCATCGATGAGTTTACTTATTGAATCTTCAATAGATTTAAAATTCAACGATTTTAATCTTTCAGAAGAAGTTAATGTAATTTCTCTCAAGGAATCGCTGTCATTTATCTGCTCTCTGATCGTTTCAACCACAAAGGAGAGTTTAGCCCATCCGTCAAGAGCTGTCTTTACAAGATTGTCCGACATTGAAGACAATTCCGCGCCGATATTAATAAGCTCAAACACCAGCTCCCTCTGATATTCAAATGTAATTCTTATCTGCTCGACAAGAAGAACCACGCGTCCTATAAGTTCCTTGAATACAACACTTGTAAACATAACAGGAACAATCATCGGTGCAGCTGCCTTGATTATTACAAGTGATGGAGGGATATAATCCATCAACGACCCATATATATTTATCAGCTGAACGACTGCGATTGAAGAGAATGCCGTAACCAGTCTGAACTTATAACTCTTTCTGAATCGAACAAGATGATAGATTGAAAAAACAAGCATAAAGATAAAAAATACTGAAAACATCAACTGAAGCCCGGACTTCCAGAACTGCATCCCCGGCTGAAAATTTAAAAGCCAGTAAGTCTGCATGATTATATATATCACACCTGAAAGGAACATCCCTGTATTAATAAATTTCTGGAACTTTTCTCTATTAGAAACAAATTCATAAGTAAATGCTCTGGCAAGTGAAAGAACAACAAATGCAAAAAGTCCGTTGAATATTAGAGGAAAATATTTCTGCGTTATCGTAACACTGTAAAAAGCATCCAGAATATATATTAAAGCTGTACTGCCGCTGATTGCGGTAATACTTCCTGCAGCCATAAGTTTATAAACAAGGGATTTATCCTTAGTCCGGATAAACTCTGCTGCAAGAATATAAACCATCATCCCGAATAACAGAGTCTGACTGAAATATAAAGCGCTCTGCCCTGCGGAGCTCTCCAAAAATAAAGTTAAACCCATAAATAAAACTATGCCTGCCCTTTAGTAAACCAGAGATATCCCTTATATATATAAAATAATCCTATAAGAATTACGCTGATAGAAAATATTATTTTAATAAGTCTTACCGGCAGAAACCGGGATATATAAGGTCCGATCTGACCCCCAATAATTACACCTGTACCGGAAAAGATCCAGATCTCCCACATTATAAAACCGGCATGAATATTCAATATAGTTATTACCCAGTCTGCTGTTGCCTCTATCATAATTGCCGTTGCATTTGCTTTTCTGGTCTCAAGATTTAAGCCTTTTTCAAGAAGAGGCTGAGATATTTCGCACACTCCCGTTCCTGTTGCTGCAGAGAAGAAACCACCGAAAGTCGGAATCCACATAAATGGATAAATATCCTCAACGGGAACACTCTCCCGCGTACCGAATGATTTTCTTAATGCATTAATAAACTGCATCGTAGCAATAAATAGAATTATAAACCCAAGAACAAACTTAAGAAGATCACCGTTTATTACAATAAGAGCATGATTCCCAACCACTATTCCCGGTATCGTAAGCATAATCATTGTAAAAGCAATAGGCAGATCCACCATTTTGTAATAGATATATCTCAATGCACCACTGGTCATACCGACAGTCTCTGTTGCTATTCCCGTTGCGATTGCGTTCTGTATTGGAATATTTAGAAAAAGATTATATATAGGTTGAAATAAAACTCCACCGGAAAAACCGGAAGAATTAGCTAATATCGCAATTACAACGGATAGTGGAAACATATACCAATACTCAAAACTCATTATTCATTTCCCTCAAAGCTCAATTTTACATCATACTGGTCGAGAATTTTATCGAGTTCCCTCTGATTAATCTCTGTATGAACGGCATAGGTTTTATACATTTTAACAAAAGTTTCCAGTGAATCAAGATCAAGCAACATCATATTAAGCAGCTTCACGACATCAGTACTGAGCTTCATCATTTTTTTAAAATCTGAAACCTT
>JBBRFT010000037.1:0-20924 GCA_038241375.1 Spirochaetota bacterium | reverse complement strand
ATTTGTTAACAACAATAAACTCCCGATTTCAGGAAGACAGCTTTACGTCGCACAGGAAAAAGAGATAATTAATTTTCTTATAGACAGTAAAGAGCAGTATTACTCAATAATAGACTCTCCCAATATATTTGATCAGAATTTCCATTCTTTCAGATTTTCAAAAGAATACTATTTATTAGCTAAAACAAGATTATCAGATGATGGGCTATATTTTTCAATTATAGACCTTCAGTTTTCGAATTACAATTTAATATCCAATTCATTATCAGCAATTTCAGAGACTTATAAACATCACATTGTTTTTATTTTTTCCAATGTTGCACTAGTAGTATCATCTGACAATATTGACAGTTTAAAAATAGGAAAGAATTCACTTGAAAGAATAAGCAAAATTATCGAAAATAATTCCATATATGGTTTGCTCTTTTATGATAAAACCCATCCTTTTAAAAATATTATTTTTAATGATCTTAATATTTTCAAACAGTTTATTACAACATCCGATTTTAAAAATCCTTATATATATACACCGGTGGAGCCGAAGAAACTCCCCGAACAGCTGCTCGAATATTATTTTACACCAAAAACAGAGTGGCTTAATTCACTTTTTTTAACCGACAAAGAGAATATTAATTCTATCTCCAAATTCAAGTCAGATCTCACAAAAAATTCTTCAATTATTAATTTATTAAAGAAAACAGAATTTGCCGAATCAGTCAATCAATATGATCAGGAAACCGATCTGCTATTTCAGCTGAAAAAACTAACCCCATATAATAATGATTTAAAGAATTACCTTCAGCTCATTCTTGAATATAAAGAGAGCTATTATTACAGCGAAGCCTTGCGACTTGAAAAAGATAAAAAGTGGGACGATGCTGCAGTTCTATACCGTGCAATACTTACTATGAACAGTAATAATTTTGAAGCAAATTACAGATTCGGACTTTTATATATAACCCTTCAGGACTTAAACAACGCTTTTAAATATCTCGATATGGCTTTAAAATTAAATAAAAATCACCCGCAGGTTCTCTATCAGATGGGAATTCTTCAGTTTTCAGGAGATAAATTTAAAGAATCGATAGAATACCTTGAAAAAGCTAAAGAGCTCGGTGTTAACACCGCTACTTTATATCTCTACCTCGGTATTTCATATGAAAGAATAAAACTTCTCGATAAGGCAAAAGAGAATCTGGAAAAAGCAATCATTCTAGATCCGAGCGACGCTAAACTTCAATCAATGATAGATCAGCTCAATAATACAATAAATATTAATTCAACTCAAGTAAACAATGATGATAAGAAAAATATGAATGATGATGAACAGGGTGAAGAGATAAGAATCCCTGTTAATAAAAAAGCAATTAAAGCCAGATTAAACGCCAGCGAAGAATAATAGAATTAAAATCGCAAAAGCCCTGATGTGCAAAGCAAATCAGGGCTTTTTTTATGACTGCTCAAAAACCATTAGTAAAATTGTACTCCGTCGCACCGAAGATAAAATTCCACCAGATTATAGGCAGATACTGATTATATACCCCCACCGCCTTCTGCGACGGGTTAATAGTTCTTTATTTATTAAATGAGGTTATTGCTTCTTTAAATTTAGGTATTGCCTTCTCTATGACATTTTCTGACGTGCAGTACGCTAGACGAAAATAACCGGGTCCGCCGAATCCCACACCGGGCACAGCAAGAATGTTGAACTTCTGAAGATGTCTAACAAAATCAACATCATCACCGCCTGGCGCCTTGCAGAAAAGATAGAATGCACCTTCTGGTACTGAAAATTCATACCCTGCTTCCTTCAAACCAGCCATGAGCAAATCTCGTCTTTTCTTATAAATATTTACATTTACTGCCGCATCATTTAACTGTGCAACTATCCTCTGCATCAAAGCAGGAGCATTAACAAATCCAAGAATTCTGTTACTCAGATTCAATCCTGCCATAAGAAGGGCATAGTTATCAGCAGCGGGATTAACGGCTACATACCCGATTCTCTCTCCCGGCAATGAAAGTGATTTGGAATATGAATTCACAACAAGTGTATTTTTATATTTAGAAAGAACAGGTGAAACTACAATGTTATCGTAAACAATTTCCCTATAAGGTTCATCTGATATAAGAAAAATGCATCTATCCCCTGTGCATTTCTTCTTTAATAAATCACAAAGTGATTCAATCTCTTTTTCGCTATAAACTTTTCCCGTAGGATTATTAGGATTATTAATTATTATCCCTTTTGTTTTTGGTGTTATGGCTTTTTCAATAGCATCAATATTAATAGAAAAATCTTCATTAGAAGCAACAAGAACAAGAGTTCCCTGATGATTTGAAATATAAAAACCGTATTCCGCAAAATACGGTTTTATTGAAATTATCTCATCACCCGGGTCAAGAATAGTTTTGAGTATTATATTCATACCCCCGGCAGCTCCGCAAGTCATTACTATGGAATTACCATCGAGTTTTATTTTATGATCTTTCTCTACTTTTTGTGAAATAGAATTTCTTACATTGGCAAATCCGGAATTTGGCATATATCCGTGCATTCCGGCAGCAGTTGAATCAGTCATTTGTTTTAAAGCCTGGTAAAATTCTACAGGAGGTTCAAGATCCGGGTTACCAAGACTAAAATCATATACATTCTCAGCTCCGAATTCAGCTTTGAGCTTTGCACCTTCTTCAAACATTTTTCTTATCCAGGATGATTTTTCAATAGATTCCTGTATTTTTAATGAAACTGTCATATTCACCGCCGGCTATTTATTTTTATTTTCTTCAATTTTTTTTACAATATTTTTAATCATCTCATTATCAGGTACTAGATTATTTGCTTTTTTTGCATAATTTTCAGCGTCATTAAATTTACCCATCATAATGAGACTCTGTGCTATATTTAAGTTTATCTCAGCTGAATCGGGATTAACTGCAAGAGCTACTGAAAATGCGGTATTTGCATCACCAAACTTTCCGAGCTTCATAAGAGACATTCCTAAATCATTATAGGAAAAATATAATTCAGGATCAATAGAAACCGATTTTTCAAGCAGTTCCTTTGCTCTCCAGTAGTTCTCTTTCTGATAGGATATTCTGCCAAGTATCCAGAACAGCATTGAATCTTCCTTAACTTTTAAACCATCTTCTGCAACCGAGAAAGCCGGATTTAAACGCCCTTTTTCCAATAATAAAAGAGCAAGGTCAATATATGGATCCGCTTTTGTTTTATCAATTGCCATACATTTTCTAAAATGAATAGTAGCAGATTCTTCATTACCGAGTTTCCAGTGAATATGTGCGGCAAGAAATCTTATTTTGTAATTAGGAGATCCAGGTTTAAAATCATCAGCAACTATCAGATCATTAGCAAGAATATTTAAAGATTCCTGATACTTTTTCTCCTGAAAAAGCCCTAAAGCCTGTTCATATGCAGCAAATGCATTTGAGCTCATTATTGTAAATACTAGTGAAAAGAATAACAACTTCTTCATACATAACCCTTCCGATACAATTATATACCTGACAAAACCGGTATTAGATATTTCAGCTTTTTCCCTTGAATTTCCTCTTAAACCATAAATCCGCAGAATATAATCTAAAATCTTTATGACCATGAAAATATTTTCAATAACTATTTCCACTATTAATTTTTTTTTAACCTGAAGGCGCAACAGCAAATTATTATTCGCGCCTTCAATATTAAAAAAAAGAGCGATCTCGACGATCGCTCTTTCCTGTTTTACTATTTAAATAAATCTATTTCCCGTTTTTCTTCTCATCATTCAGAATTACAGCATGAGCAGCGGCTAGTCTTGCGATCGGAACTCTGTAAGGTGAACAGCTTACATAATCGAGCCCTAAAAGATGGCAGAATTCGATTGAATTCGGATCTCCGCCATGCTCTCCGCAAATTCCGATTTTCAGGAACTTATTAACCTTACGGCCCTTGGCAACTGCCTGCTTCATCAGCTCACCCACACCAGTTCTGTCAATAGTCTTAAATGGATCCACTGAAATGATTTTTCTGTCTACATACTCAGGTAAAAAAGAACCCGCGTCATCACGGCTGAAACCGAATGTCATCTGAGTAAGGTCATTAGTTCCGAATGAGAAAAATTCCGCTTCAGCAGCAATATTATCAGCTGTAAGACAAGCTCTTGGAACTTCAATCATTGTTCCTACCTGGTAATCAACGCGTATTTTTTTCTGAGCCATAACTTTTTCAGCTGTATCTACAATTATTTTTTTCTGAATAACAATCTCTCTGAAAGTGCCGACAAGGGGAACCATTACTTCAGGTTTTACATCTACACCTTTCTTTTTCAGTTCACAAGCTGCTTCAAATATAGCCTGAGCCTGCATCTCTGTAATTTCAGGATAAGTTATACCAAGACGGCAGCCCCTGTGTCCAAGCATCGGATTGAATTCATGAAGAGACTCAACTCTTGCTTTAACTTTTTCAAGAGATATACCCATCTCTTTAGCCATAATCTTCTGGCTCTCTTCATCGTGCGGTACGAATTCATGAAGAGGGGGATCAAGAAGCCTGATTGTAACTCCATATCCCGCCATTGCACTTAAAATCCCAGTAAAATCCTTCTTCTGCATTGGAAGCAGTTTTTTCAGAGCTTTTTTTCTTCCCTCAATATCCTCAGCTAAAATCATCTCTCTTACAGCTTTAATTCTATCCCCTTCAAAAAACATATGTTCCGTACGGCAAAGACCAATACCCTTCGCTCCGAATTTTCTCGCTACTGCTGCATCGTGAGGAGTATCCGCATTTGTACGAACAGAAAGTTTTTTATACTCATCTGCCCATTTCATTATCGTTTCAAAATTACCGGAAAGCTTAGCTTCAACAGTGTCTACTTTACCAACCATAACTTCACCGGTAGAACCATCAAGGGATATATAATCACCCTCTTTAATTACTCTACCGCCGACATTCATAGTACGTGTGGAATAATTTATACCAAGCACCCCGCATCCGCAAACACAGCACTTACCCATTCCCCTTGCAACAACAGCAGCATGAGAAGTCATTCCGCCACGTTGGGTAAGAATACCCTGTGCGGCATTCATCCCTTTAAGATCTTCAGGTGAAGTTTCTATCCTTACAAGAATAACTTTTTCACCCTTCTCCGCCCAGTCATGAGCTTCTTCCGCGTTAAAAACAACTTTACCATAAGAAGCACCAGGTGAAGCGGGAAGTCCCTTTGCTATAACATCTTTTTTTGCTTTTGGATCAAAAGTCGGATGAAGAAGCTGATCAAGCGATGCCGGATCAATCCTTATAAGAGCCGTCTTTTTATCTATAAGTTTTTCATTTACCATATCAACAGCAATATTAACCGCCGCTGCTGCAGTTCTCTTTCCGCTTCTCGTCTGAAGCATCCATAGTTTTTCATTTTCAATTGTAAACTCAATGTCCTGCATATCTTTATAATGCTTTTCGAGTTTGGTATATACTTTTACAAGTTCATCATATGCCTTAGGCATACACTCCTGTAATGAAGGGAATTTCTCTTTTCTCTCTTTATCACTGACACCATTCTCTTTAGCCCAGTTTTTTGAACTTACAAGTGTAACCTGCTGAGGAGTTCTGATACCTGCAACAACATCTTCACCCTGCGCATTAACAAGATATTCGCCATAAAATGCTTTCTCACCTGTAGAGGGATCCCTTGTAAAAGCGACACCGGTAGCACATGTATTCCCCATATTACCAAACACCATGGACTGAACAGTTACAGCAGTACCCCAGTCATCATCAAATCCATTCATTTTTCTGTATAATATGGCTCTTTCGTTATTCCATGAACCGAAAACCGCTCCTATAGCCTCCCATAGCTGCTCCTGAGGATTATCAGGGAAAGGTCGTTTTAATTTTACTTTTATCATAGCTTTAAATTTTTTAACAAGATCCTTAAGATCATCCACAGTCATGTCAACATCTGAAGTATAACCCTTTTCATGCTTTACTTTATCCATTACTTCTTCAAAAGGATCAATCTCATCTGAGGATTCAGGTTTAAGTCCCATTACTACATCACCATACATCTGAATAAATCTTCTATAAGAGTCCCATGCAAAACGCTCATTTCCGGTCTTTTTAATAATACCTTTTATAGTCTCATCATTAAGACCAAGATTAAGAACAGTATCCATCATACCCGGCATTGAAACTCTCGCTCCCGACCTTACTGAAACCAGCAATGGACTTTCAACATCGCCAAAACCGTGCCCCATGATTTTTTCAACTTTTTTCATTGCCACTTCAACATCTTTATCGAGTCCCGCAGGAAACTCTCTGACGTTGTTGTAATACTCTGTACAGACCTCTGTTGTTATGGTAAAACCGGCCGGAACCGGAACTCCGAGATTAGACATCTCTGCAAGGCCTACACCTTTACCGCCAAGCAGATTTTTCATGTCTGCATTACCCTCTGCAATTCCACCGCCAAAACTATAAACTCTTTTAGCCATTGATCTTTCTCCTTTAAACATATTAACAACTATTTATAAGGTTTTATAATAAACCCATAAAAATGATACCGTATACTTTCCCCAAGTATAACTCTTACATTACAATATTAAAAAATGAATAATATTTTTCCCGATAAAAAATTGTAAAGGCTTTTTTCTAAATTTAATAGTAATGAATACAGAATCATTGTCAAAAAAATGTGTTATTATATTCTTTTTTTTATAAAAGTTTAGAACCTATTCCCGGAACCGCAAAGAGCCATGTGAAGTTTCTAAAGGGCCAACCGCACCCTAAAATCTGCAAATATTGAGTTATTGTTACTACCCTAAACTTAATAAAAACCATTATAACTGATTAAAATAAATTCAGCTATAAATTCACTTTAAAATTAAAATAATATAAATTTTACTTCCTAAAACCGATAGTCTATGTAGAGTATAATGTAATCAATATGGCAACTATTCATAATAAACATATTAATTTACTGGATAAAGATAATCTTGAGAAAATGGTATTTGATTTACAAAACCTGCTCGAAATTGCTCTGAGCTTATCATCCAACCTTGAATTCGACAGTCTCGTCGAATCGATTCTGTATATATGCATAGGACAGATGATTGTCGATAAGGCCGCAATCTTTCTCAATTCCAACCTGGAAAATGATGAATTAACACTATATATGTCAAGGGGCTATACACTCGAGCCCGACCTGAAAATTGTATCAAAATCGAAATTGATTAATTATCTATATTCAAATTGCGGTATAATCGACTCAGAAAAAGCCAGAGAACTCATGTCTTTAGACCCTTCAACAAAAGAAACATATGAAATGCTGAGACCCGAAATTGTTATACCTCTGAAATCTAAAAATTCGATAAATGGTCTTATTTTTCTAAGTCAAAAAATTATGGAAAATTCATATACCGAGCATGATTTTCAGTTTCTTGAAAAAATGGCTAAATTCGCATCAATAGCCGTTGAAAACTCACGTCTGTACCGCATGGCCACCCTTGACAGAATGACCGGTCTATTCATTCATCACTATTTTCAGGAAAGACTGGTTGAAGAGATAAAAAGAACTGAACGGACAGGTACACCTTTAACACTGATTATGGCCGATCTGGATCACTTTAAAGATGTCAATGATACATACGGGCATCAGCAGGGTGATATTATTCTAAAAGGAACAGCTTCGATAATTCATCAGAATATACGCGCCTTTGATATAGCTTCAAGATACGGCGGAGAGGAATTTGCTATAATTCTAACCGAAACAGATCTAGATGCCGCTTATACTATCGCAGAGAGACTGAGAAAAAAAATTGAAGCTGAAGTATATAAAAATGGTGCTGATGATATAAAAGTAACAATCAGTATTGGTTTAGCCCAGTATAATCATGATATTGATAAAAACGGTATTGACCTTATTAAAAGATCCGACAACGCCCTATACGCTGCAAAAGCTGCGGGAAGAAACATTGTTCTAAAATCAGAATAGTACAAGGGAGTTATATGCTGAATCAATTAACAAATAGGCTGCACGATCCATATGATAATGAAAAGCTAAGTAATATAGTTGATTATATACGACATAATCCAAATGATAGAGACGCATACATCGAATTAGCGGTAAAATTAACTGAAATGAAAAGATTTGATCAGGCTATTAAATCTTTTTATAAAGCAAATTCAATAAAAGAGGATTATATCACTCTTTACAATATCGGGTGTTTATATTATAAAAAATCCGACTTTAAAAATGCTATTCTTACGCTTGAAAAATCAAAGCTGATTAACAGCAGATTCCATATGAATTTTCTTCTTACAGGGCTATGTTACGGCAGACTGAATAATTTTAAAGCGGCAGAATCAAATTTTATAAATGTTTTGATGACAAATCCGGAAAACACCACTGCTCTTTCGTCACTTGCAGTTCTTTATCATAATCAGGGAAGAGTGGATGACTCACTAAAACTTATTAACAGATTATCCGGTTTAAAATCCAGCTCAAATGCGATTAAGAAAATTAAATCTGAAATATTATTCAACTCAGGTAAAACGGTTGAATCCGCAACCGAAATGAAACAGATTAAAAACAGTTCTGAAAAATTTAAAGATTTTAATGATTATGTTAAAACAATACCTGTTTCCATATTAACAGATAAGTTTGGATCACTAGAAGAAAAAATTAAAAAACTCGAAGATACTTCTTCAAAAACAAGAGATAACCTTATATCGCTAAGTTTATGTCATCTTTTTTCCGGAAACACAGATTCGGCAATAGATTATCTTATAGAGGCAAGGAGCTATGCTGCAGTCTAGTCACAATTAAAAGACAGATGCGGTTTATGATATTAAAAAGGGGGTCATGACCCCCTTTTCTGTTTCAGTTATCTTTAATTACTTTTTTTTAAAAATTGATTTAATTTTACTCAATAGTGAAGTGCTTTTTTCAGGAGTCTTCACTGAAGGCTTAACTGCCGGTTTTTTTCCTTTCTTCGAGGAATCTGCGGTAATTTCTCTTTTAACGGTAAAATCCTCTCCATACTTCTCTTTATAATAATCCATTCTTTTATCAGGAGTAAGATCTTTAGAAACTTTATCGATTACTTTATCAGAAACTGATTCTTTTACCCGGTTATTTTTATCTATGCTGCTTTTTTCATAAATTTTCTTATCCAATACTTTTTTCGGTTTCGTATCGGTATTCTGCTTCTTATTTTTATAATCTTTTTCGTCTCTATTTTCAGGGCTTTTTCTAAACTCTTTTTTCTCAGGCCTTGGTCCAGATGCAGAACGGTCTTTACCTTTTTTATCTCTTCCGAATTTATCTGTCTTTTTATCATCATGCTCGGAGACAATTCTTGTCTGTTTCGATTCACGCATATAATTTCTTATAAATTCATCCTTGCTCATATCTTCAGCAAAAACCTCGTCGCCTGCCCACTCTACGGGAATTTTCATTTTTATGTATGACTCTATTGCCTCAAGGCCATAAACAAATTTCTCGCAGGCAAATGTTACGGCCATACCTGTTTTACCGGCCCTGGCCGTCCGTCCGATTCTGTGTACATAGTTTTCAAAATCTTCCGGTATATCATAGTTTATTACAAGATCAAGATCGTTAATATGAAGTCCTCTGGCTGCGACATCAGTAGCGACAAGATATTTCAGTTTACCCGATTTAATATTTTCGATTATTTTTGAACGCTTACTCTGAGGAAGATCCCCGATAATATAACTGCATTCATACCCGTTACCAGCAAGTCTTGCGGCTACTCTTACTGCATCCTGCTTGGTATTTGTAAATACAAGCGCGTTCTGAGGATTCTGTGTTTTTAGAATTCCAAGTAGGAGACTTATCTTTTCGTTGGTTCCTACATGATATAAAACCTGTTTAATTTTATCCACTGTAATCTGACCGCCGGAAATGGTCACCTCAACAGGCTCATTCATATATTCCCATGCAAGATTTTTTACCTTGGAACTTAAAGTAGCACTGAATAGCATTGAAATACGGTCAGAGGGTGAAACCATCCGCTTCATCATTTTTTTTATATCAGGGAAAAAACCCATGTCAAACATTCTGTCCGCTTCATCTATTACAAGAATACCGAATTCGCCGAATTTGATCTTCCCGCTGCTTGCAAAATCCATAAGTCTTCCGGGAGTTCCCACATAAATATCAACTCCCTCCTTCATTGCAGTTTCCTGCTGGTTGTAACCGACTCCACCGTAAAAACTCTGAATTTTAATATCAAGGTGGACACCAAGGAGTTTCCCCTCTTTCTCTATCTGTATTACAAGTTCCCTCGTAGGAGCAAGGATTAGAACTTTTTTATTTTTCATTTTTTCATTGGTAAGGAGTAGATGATATAAGGGGATCATGAATGCCGCAGTTTTACCCGTCCCGGTTTGAGATTGAACCAGAATATCTTTCCCTTCCAGAGTATATTTTAACGACTCCGCCTGTACTTCTGTGCAGTTAACAAATCCGGCATCTTCTATACCTTTTAGTATCTTTTCATCAAGATTAAATTCACTGAATTTCATTTATTATAAACTCCATATACATCTAAAAAGTAACTTTTAGAAACACCGTTGTAAAGATTTTTCAGCTATGCCCTGGCTCAGCAAAACCAAATCCGCTGCGTTCAGTGGTAGAAAACTTTTAAATTCAATCTTTACATAGTCTAAGAGGTTATAACCCCTTAAGAAGCCACATAGAGCTTCCTGCGATATTAAAAAGGGAGTTTTTATTACCACAACTGTTACTATAAAGCCATTTATTGATAAAAGATTCTATTTGTAAAGTAAAAGGAAAAAATAAAAAAAATAAAAAAAAATTGACAACCCCAGTTGTTTTATATTTATTGTTATTGGTTCAACCAATATACCAAAGAGCGTAATAAATGTTTACAGAAATAAACAAAAAAAACTTAAGCGATGAAGTCGCTTCACAGATCATAAACCGGATAATGTCGGGCGCTCTCATCCCTGGAGAAAAACTCCCCCCTGAACGGGAAGTTTCTGAGAAGATGAATGTTAACAGACACACTCTTCGAGAAGCATTAAGAAAACTTGAATCTCTTGGTCTTCTTTCAGTTCGTCAGGGAGATGGAATATACATAAAAGATTATAGAGATTCCGGAAATCTGGAGCTTTTAAAACATATTCTTTACCTGAAAAAAGATAAAACGACAGATGTCTTTAAAGATATTCTTGAATTGCGAAGAGTAATATCACCGGAAATGGCGGAAAAAGCTGCATTGAAAAGAACCGAATCCGATATTGAAGCTTTTCATCAGATTCTCGGCTCTGATAAATCTCTAATTGAAAAAGATATAGCGATTCATCAGATTATCGCGAAAGCCGGAAACAATATTCTTTATATTTTCATTCTTAATTTTTTTAACGATATATTCAAAGATTTCGGACAGCTCTATTTCAAAATAGAGGAAAACAAAAAAGTTACAGCAAAGTTCCATATAGAAATTTCAAAAGCAGTAATTGCCGGCGACGCAAAATCAGCCCGAAAAATAATGAATGATGTTATTGTTTATGCTGAAAAAAAAATCTTAAATTATCTGGAGAATAATGATGATAAGATCTGAATTTAACAGTTCCACTGAATATGATATAATTGTAATAGGAGGGGGAATAACGGGAGCCGCTGTTGCATATGATGCAGCATCAAGAGGTCTCTCTGTTGCTTTAGTGGAAAAGGACGATTTCGGTTCAAAAACATCCTCTGCAACATCAAAGCTGATTCATGGCGGGTTGCGCTATCTTGCAAATTTTGAGCTCTCACTTGTAAGAGAATCTTTAAAAGAAAGAAGAGTTCTTGAAAACATCGCACCGAACTTTGTATACCCCATCGGGAACATGATAATATTCAATAATCCCGCAATGAAAAAGCAGAAATATCTTCTTAAGATAGGAATGATTCTTTATGATATTCTCTCATTTGATAAAAAATTCACATGGGACAAGAGTAAAAAACTCGCATCTCATAAAAACTTTTCAAGAAAAAAGACCATTAAAGAAGAACCGGCTCTGGACAGTAAGGAGCAGGATGGATCGCTTGTTTATTATGACTGCGCGAGTATGTTTCCCGAAAGGCTCACACTTGCTTTTATAAAATCAGCAGCGGCCAAAGGTGCCGACGTAGCGAATTATATGGAAGTTAAAGGATTTCGCATATTAAATAGTAAAATCAACGGTGTAAATCTATTTGATAAGATAAATAACCGCGCGGTATCAATAAAAGGAAAAATAACAATAAACTGCGCCGGGCCCTGGGCAGATAAAGTTTTATCTCTCACGGGAACTAAAGAACATAAAGAGATTTTAAGAAGATCTGAAGGGATTCATATAATTACCAAAAAAATTCTGGGGAAATATCTTGTCACCTCGTCAACCCCCGGAGGTAGGCATATCTTTATAATTCCATGGAGAGGATATTCTCTTATCGGAACGACAGATAAAGAGTATATAGGGAGCCCTGATGATTGGAAAATCCGTAAAGAGAGTGTTATGGAACTTGTTAATGATGTTAATTCATCGTTTGGAGAGAATGTAAAAATTTCATATGACGATATTCTTTACTGCTACGGCGGACTGCGCCCCCTTGTCGAGGATCAGACTGAAGATGTTTATGAATCATCGAGAAAATATGAAATATTTGATAACAGCACCGATGGTTTCGACGGACTTATTACTGTTGAAGGTGGCAAATATACTACAAGCCGTAACCTTGCCGAAAACGTTATGAAGATGGCGTGCAGAAAGCTTGGAGTATCAGGTAAAAAAGCCGGCACAGATAAAGAGTATCTCTACGGTTCCGAAATTGAAGATATCGATGCATATGTAGATTTCTGTAAAACGAAATACAACAATCTCCCATCAGAAACAGTTGATTATCTTTCAAGAATTTACGGCACCGAAATAGACAACCTAATGTCTGCTGCGATTAAAGATAAATCTCTCACTACTCCTTTAACATCTGAAGGAGAAATTGCCGCACAGATTATTTATGCTGTAGAGAATGAAATGGCCCTAAAACTTACAGATATTTTATTCAGACGAACCGGATTAGGCACACTTGGTCATCCCGGAAAAGACGTACTTAAAAAAATTACCGATATGGCAGGAGCAATCTTAGGCTGGAATCAGGATAGAAAAAACAGTGAAATAGCTGAAGCTGAAAAACTTTTTAAAAAACCATAAATCAGGAGAACTTATCATGGCAAAAAAAATAATTGAACCGGCATGGAGAGAATCCGCTCCGGTGGAGAAAAGCTACAGATCAATATTCAAATGGGGCGCGCCTGAAGGATTTAAACATCCCAATCATAAACTTTTTGAAGAGATAAAAAATCAGTTTAAACTTGATGATTCAGATTTTGCATCAGAAAAAACAAATGGTGATACTATTGTATCATTCAAAAAACCGGTTAAACTGAAGAAAGAACAAGTTGCAAAACTTGAAAAAATTGCAGGTAAAGAAAATATTCAGCTAGATGAATACAGCAGACTGAAATATTCAACCGGTAAAACTGTAGAGGAAGCAATCAATCTCCGGAATGGGAAAATCAGTACAGTTTCAGACATCGTTATACATCCCGTATCGGAAGCGGTTATATCTGAAGTGGTAAAGTATTGTAATACACAGAAAATTCCGGTATATGTTTACGGCGGAGGATCATCTGTGAACTTCGGTCTTAAAGCATCGAAGGGTGGAGTAACCCTGGTAATGAATACGCACCTGAACAAGGTACTTGAATTGAATGAGCTCAATCATACTGTTACAGTTCAAGCCGGAATCATGGGACCCGATCTTGAAAATGCGCTTAACAATGCTAAAGAAAAATTAAACGCAAAAACAGCATACACATGCGGACACTTCCCTCAGTCATTTGAATTTTCGTCAGCCGGTGGATGGATAGCTACACTGGGGTCAGGACAAGGTTCCTCTTATTACGGAGATGCATACGATCTTGTACTAAGTCAGAAATATATCACTCCCGCGGGAACATTTACAACACTCGCATATCCCGGAACTGCAACCGGTCCCAAAGTAAATGATATAATGAAAGGAAACGAAGGGACCTTTGGTGTACTTATTGAACTTACTCTTAAAGTATTTAAATATATGCCTGAGAATAGGGAAAGATTCGGATTTATCTTCCCGACATTTGAAGATGCCATAAATGCAGGTAGAGAGATTTCTCAGGCGGAATTTGGAATGCCTGCGGTATTCCGGATCTCTGACGAAGAGGAGACTCACATAGGTCTGAAACTTTACGGTATCGACGGAAGCATTCTTGATAAAGCAATGCAGCTTCGCGGATTTAAACCGATGAAAAGATGCCTCTTCCTTGGATCGAGCGAAGGCGAGAAAAACTTCACTAAGAATGTCAAAAAACAGGTAAAGAAAATCTGTAAAAAACATGGCGGAATGTATATCACAGGTCTTCCTACCAAAATGTGGGAGCCCGGCAGATACAAAGACCCGTACCTGAGAGAAGATCTACAGGACTACGGAATACTTATTGATACACTTGAAACAGGAGTCTGCTGGGACAACCTTCATACTGTTCATAGTGAAGTTAGAAAATTTATTAAGGCCCGTCCTGAAACTATATGTATGACTCATAGCTCGCACTTCTATCCTCAAGGGACAAATCTATATTTCATATTTATAATGAAAGATGGCGGTGTGAATGAATACGTTAAATTCCAGGCGGATGTAATCGATGCCATCTCTAAAAATGGAGGTTCGCTAAGTCATCATCATGGAGTAGGGAAAATGATCGCACCATGGATGGAGGAACATCTTGGAAAAGAACAGATGAATATACTCCGAACAATAAAGAAGCATCTTGATCCGAATAATATAATGAATCCCGGCGGACAGCTTGGTTTGGATGCAGATACAAAAAAATGGAGAGATGTAAAATAGTAATTTATGCTGATTTAAGATAAACGATTTATATTAAATCTCAAAAACCTGTAATATAATTTAACTCCGCCGTGACCAAATTGCGGCGGAGTTAAAATTCCAGCGCTTTTGAAAACTCAAAAATCACGCCAACCGATAATTGTTAAACTTAATAAAATACCTCAACTTGCTTACTAGTTACCTGAAAACCAATCTGAAAATAAAAAATGTAATGAAACTTTTTACTATTTTTATTATATTGATACTAACTATGATAAATATTGAATCCCAGACTTTATTAAACATCTTCATGCCGGTTTTGTTACTATCAATCTGCAGCGGAATCCTTTTTATCGGATCTCTGCTCTATCTCTTCGTATATATCTTTGAAAAAAAACGACTCTTCTTGACAATTCTGATTATGGGTATTCTCGGATTTACATTCACAACCAGCGAGGTTCTTGTAATTATTCTAAGTGCCGTTAAAAATAAATCACTGGCACTTTTATTCCACAGAATAGAGGCCGTCTCTGCCCTCTTTTACAGTTTCGCTCTCCCCATGCTTCTATCAGATATTCTTAAGCTTGGAAAAAAATTCCGTAGATTTAATACTATACTTTATAAAACTATATTTTTGCTCTCCTTAATATTATTATCTGTATCAATTATTTATCCTGAATTATTTATTTCATCAATTAAACCTGACGGATCACTTATAACGCCATGGAACTTCGGCAGAGGTACTCCGGGAATACTTTACCGCTTAAGAGATATAATGATCTTTTTTGCCACGTGTTATACTTTTATCACAATATCAGCAGACATAATTATAAACAGACGTGTACGCTATCTCGGTTTAATTTTTATGGGTATAATTATAGGAACAGTTTCTGGCGGAGCAGATATGATCCGTGGAATGCTGGAATTAGAAAAAGGGCTCTTTTCATCGAGAATTTATTCATATTTCGGATTCGGATTTACCATATTTATTCTGCTCTCAATGATAAGCGTATTGAGGTGGTTTCTCGATCAGACTCACGATATAGACAACGCCCGAAAAATAAAATCCTTAGGACTTTTTGCCGGTGGAATAGCCCATGATTTTAATAACATTCTTTCTGGAATACTTGGCAACACAACACTACTTATGAGCAGTCTTAGCAAAAGAACAGCCGACAATGAAATACTTGCAGACATAGAAAAAGCTGTTTACAGAGCAAAAAATCTAACAATGCAGCTTTTAACTTTTTCCAGAGGCGGAACACCTGTAAAAGATATAACTTCAGTATATAATATTGTAGAAGAGACCTCCCGTTTTGTACTGACAGGTTCCGGAATAAAACCAAGAATTATCTGTGACAATAAGCTTCTTCATGTTGAAGCTGATGCCGGACAGATAAGTCAGGTTATTCAGAATCTTGTATTAAATGCAAGAGATTCCATGGCAGAGAAAGGTGGTTTTATTGATATAAAAATGAATAATGTAAAAATTCACCCGCCATTCAGTAGAAATCGTAAATTAGCAGATTTTATAAAAATCGAAATTAAGGATTACGGTACAGGTATAAATGAGCGTGTTATTCCATATATTTTTGACCCATATTTTACAACCAAAGGTTTCGGCACAGGATTAGGGCTCTCTGTTTCTCACTCAATTGTAAGGAGTCATGGAGGAGATATAACTGTAAAGTCGAAGCCAGGCGAAGGAACTTCATTTTTTATATTTCTCCCCGCGACTACACAAAAAGAGATTCCGGAAAAAAAAGCAGATATTCAATTAATACCGCTTACAGGAAAAATTCTGATAATGGATGATGATCCTCATCTCCGCCCAATGCTGAAAAAAATGCTGGAACATATCGGTTTAACAGCTGAATGTGTCCCCGATGGAGACACTGCTATAATAGAATTTATTAAAGCTAAAAAAACAAGCCATCCATTCAATGCAATAATTATGGATCTAACAATCTCCGGAGGAATGGGTGGAGTTCAGACTTCAGATAAAATAAGGGAACTTGACAAAAACATTCCAGTAATTGTTGCAAGCGGTTATTGTGATGACCCGGTTATGGCAGATTATAAACAATATAATTTTAGTGAGAGATTAGTAAAACCATTTACATTGGATGATTTAAGAAGAGCGGTGAGTGCAGTGCTGAAAAATTAACAGGAAATATATAAAACTTTCCGCCCCCACTGGCCGCCGGCCATCTCCCCCATGAATGGGAGGAGAAGAAACTCAGAATTTTTTGAATTTCTCCTTTCTCCCATTCATGGGGGAAAGGTGCCCAGCGGGCGGATAGGGGCGGAACGGTACCGAAAAAAAAATTCTAATCTCTATCTGTTATAAGTAGAACACTTACCGGTCATTAAATATTTAACTCCCTCATCGAGTCCGTCAAGGGTCAGTTCGAACATGGGAAAAACATCACGAACCATTCTGATTGTGTGAACATATTCCCAGGATCTTTTTGGAAGAGGATTTAACCATATAGCATCTTTAAACTTCTCTTTAAACCGCTGCATCCAGACTATTCCCGGTGTATCGTTATGGTACCAGTAATCCACCGCACCATTTGCCCAGGTAAGCTCTGATGGAGCCATCTCGGCATCACCTACTATAATCACCTTGTAATCTGAATCTTCACTCTTAAGCATCTCCAGTGTTGAAGTAGAAGAATTTCTTTCCATATCGGTCCAGAGATCCTGATAAAATGCATTATGAAAATAGAAGTGCTTAAACTTGCTGATCTGAGAAGCAGAAGCGGAAAAGAGTCTTTCCACAAGCTCTGAATATGGGGTCATAGAACCACCCACATCCATAAGAAGCATAACCTTGGAACTCTTCTTCTCTTTGTTTTCCCATACAAGTTCGATCTCACCGGCATTTTTGCATGTAAGATCTATAGTTTTTTTCAGATCAAGTTTTTCACCTATACCCATGGGAAGAAGCGATCTTAAATGTGAAAGAGCTACCCGCATCTGCCTTGTGTCCAGTGTAATGTCACTTGAATAGTTACGGAATGTTCGCTTCTCCGCGATCTGAATCGCCTTCTTATGACGCGACTCGCCCTGCCCTATTCTTATTCCAGCAGGATTATAACCCCATGCACCTTGAGTCGAACGACCGCCGGTACCTATAGCTTTATTTCCGCCAACATGTTCCTTGTAATGTTCCTGTTTCAGCTGCTCTTCGAAATTTTTTAAAACTTCATCAAGATTAAGCTGCTCTATCTGTTTCTTCTCCTCTTCGGAGAGATGGAGTTCCTTAACTTTTTTCAGTCCTTCAAGAATCTTATCAAGCATCTCATCGGTGGTCTCAATATCTTTAAACGTGTCGAGAAAAGCCATATCGTATCTGTCAAATAAAATTTCATTCTTAACAAGAATAGACCTGGCCATATGATAAAAAGAAGTAAGACTACAGTCGTTAAGATTCATAGCCATAGCTTTATGCAGAGTTATCCACTCATGCAGAGAAACGGGAATCCCTTTACTCTTCAGATTGAAGAAAAAATTAATAAACATCTCTTGTTCTCATACTTGAATTATACGCGTAGTGATTTTTACCGGATTTCTGAAGGAGATCAATATCTTCCTGTTTTTTAAGAAGAGTACCAAGGAAAGGGATCTCCTTCTCAATATCTTTTACAGGAATTCCTCCAAGAATTAGCGCCTGCAGCCAGTCAATGAGTTCGCTTGTTGAAGGCTTCTTTCTTAGCATGTCAAACTCTCTGATCCAGTAGAATTTTTTTAGCGCTTCGCGTAAAAGTTTATTTTCAATTTTAGGGAAGTGAACATGAACAATCTCCTCCATAAGTTCCTGACCGGGGAAGTCGATGTAATGAAATACACATCTTCGAAGGAAAGGATCGGGAAGTTCTCTTTCGCTATTTGAAGTAATAATTACTATAGGTCTATGTTTTGCTTTAATTGTCTCTTTTGTTTCCGGGATGTAGAAGCTCATCTCATCAAGCTCATTAAGTAAATCGTTTGGAAACTCAATGTCCGCTTTATCGATCTCATCAATGAGAAGAACAACCTGTTCATCAGCATTAAAAGCTTCGCCGAGTTTTCCAAGCTTAATGTACTGTTTAATTTCAGAAACATTATGATCTCCGAATCTGGCATCATTAAGTCTCTGCACTGTATCATAAACATAAAGTCCTTCCTGCGCCTTGGTAGTAGACTTAACATTCCATATATAAAACTGCTTTCCAAGACCCTTTGCAATTGCATGAGCAAGAAGAGTCTTACCTGTACCAGGCTCTCCCTTAACAATAAGCGGCCTCTGGAGAGCTATTGAAACATTGACATTGTCTCTTAGCTCTTTTGAAATTACATATTCATCAGTTCCTTTAAAATAATCCATTTCTATTCCCGTACCTTACTATAATTTTATCAGCTTTCTGTCAGATAAAAAACATTTCGAATCTCCACTTTCCGGAAATTATATTTATGCTTAATTATATCTATAAACTGACTTTTTAATCAGGAAAACCTGATCATCTATTTCAAAAATGTCTTAATACTAATAGAAATCCCTCTCATATATTGGCAAGTAATTAATTATTGTCTGTAATACTATCAGGGGTAGTCACAAAATTACTAAACTTAATTGAGTCTCCCACACTGTCGCCATGTGGTATATCCAATATAATGGCTCAATTCATTAGTATATCAAAATAGAATATATGCTTTCACATCACGGCTCCCTAAATCCTCCAAAAGCAATACCGGGAATGTATGAAATGATTAGATGTGGAATGAAAATTAAGTTCAAACTCATTTTTAACAGTATTAGAATGTTATTGACATTAATATAGCGTTTATCATAAATTATAAAATATTTAAATTAATAAATGGATTTAAGGAGTTATACCATGAATAAAATTATAACCGTTTTAGCTTTAACTGCTGCTATTGCACTTGCAAGTTGTTCCAGTGCAACGAAAAAAAGTCCCCTTGATGCGGAATGGCAGGGCAAAGGAAAAAGTTTCTCCAGTAAAAAGTTTTCACAACCGATGAGATGGACGCCTGGCCAGTATATTGTTGTGGGTACCCTTGATGATGGAGATAAAGTCTCAGTCACTAAATCCACTGTAGTTAAAAAAGAAGCTGGCGGATGGATCTTTGAAACAATCACAACAAATGAAGATAAAGAAGTTACCGGAATGCAGATGCTAATTCAAGGTTATGAGCGTGCTGCTGCGAAAGGTGATACTTCTCAAATAAAAGTTATCTGGTTAAAAATGCTCCAGAAAGACGGAACTGTCCAGAAATTAGACGGCGACAGCCTTGTTATGTATAATATGTTAATTCAATCTACATGGACCAATGTAATTCTAACAGGCACAAAGTTCTCTACAGGCGGCGCAGTAAAAGTACCGGCAGGAAATTTTGCAGGAACAACTAAAGTACATACATCTATTAAAATTCTCTTCACCTCAATCGAAGGAGATTCATATATGCATCCCGATGTTCCTGTGAATGGTGTTGTTAAAACTATTTCTGGTGATACTGTTTCAGAACTTTTAGATTTTGGATTTAACGGTAAGGCTGTGATTCAGTAATTCGCTGAGTTAGCAATCAAAAAAAAGGACATTATATAAGCTTAATGTCCTTTTTTTTATTAATATTATCTTGATCCAGATGCATAAGCACACAAAACCCCTTCACCATCCGAATTAACAATACTTATCTTATAATAATATACTACTCCCATTGAAGTTGTCATATCAGGGAATGTTGATTGAGCTGATGTCCTTGTTCCAACCAAGATATAAGGTCCTTCCAGATTATTAGCACGATATATTTTATATGAAGTAACATATGCAGTAGTCCACCATGAAACATTAAGTTCTGTTGAACCACCAACACCAATAATTTTTGTCATAGGAATCATCGTAATTGTTACATCCTGATCACCGGGAAGAAGTGAAAGAGTGACGTGACCGCCCCAGTTTTTTGGTACTGCATTTAACGTTG
>JBBRFT010000036.1:0-21085 GCA_038241375.1 Spirochaetota bacterium | reverse complement strand
ACCCTTTCATCCTCTTCATAGAAAAAGAAAATACCGGGTGATCTATGAAGCTGATTAACAACAACACGTTCAGCTCCGTTTACAATAAATGTACCACGCTCTGTCATAAGAGGAATATCACCCATATAAACGAACTGCTCTCTTACTTCCATACTATCTTTTCTGATTAATCTTATAGTAGCCTTAAGAGGAGCTGCATAAGTTACGTCTCTCTCTTTACACTCATATTCAGAGTATTTCGGTTCACCTATTTCATAATTTACGAATTCTAGTACTACATCGTCATGAGGGCTTTCAATCGGGAATATTTCATCAAAAACAGCCTGGAGTCCCTGAGGCTTTTTTTTGGCTACTTTTGTCTGAAGAAACCATTCATAAGAAGTTAACTGAATTTCTATTAAATTCGGAAGGTCAATTTTAGATTTAATCTTACCGAAATTGATAACTTTCTTTAATTCTTGCATCTATATAAACCTTAACCTTTATTTTTATTTAAGGATAATAACATTTCATGATAATGAAATAAATGTGGAACCAGTAAAATTATATAAGAATATAATACCAGAATCAAGAGTATAAAACAAGTTTTTAACAACGATAGGTTTGACCACAACAGATCAAACCTATCAATTATTAAATTCAGACTGAAGAAATAATTACTGTAATTCAATATAACCTATAAAAATAAATTACTTGATATCAACAGTTGCGCCGGCATCAACAAGCTGCTTCTTAATAGCTTCAGCTTCAGTTTTAGAAACTTTTTCCTTAACTGTTTTTCCGCCCGCTTCAACAAGCTCTTTAGCTTCTTTCAGGCCAAGACCTGTAATTGCTCTTACTTCTTTGATTACACCAACTTTCTGATCACCAAAACCTGTAAGAATTACATCAAATTCAGTCTGCTCTTCAGCCGCTTCAGCAGCAGGACCGGCAGCAGCTACTGCAACAGGTGCCGCAGCAGAAATACCAAATTTTTCTTCCATAGCTTTTACAAGATCAGCTGCCTCAACTAGTGTAAGACTGCCAATTGCATCCAACAATTCTTCGATTGTTAATTTTGCCATTTTCTACTCCTTTATACTTAGTGAATTACTTCAAGTTAGTACGGACTTGAGCCGTAAAACCTATAAAGGGGTCAGGCATTGATCCGGAAACGATTTAACGTAATATCTGGAACAGAAACCTAAACACCTTATATATTATAATTAACAAATGTTAATTATTTTTCGATTCAGCAACAGCGTTAATACCTCTTGCAAGAGATGCCATAATCTGATTCATGCCGGTTGCGATAGTTCTTGCAGGGGCATTTATCATCTGCATTGTCATAGAAAGAAGAACTTCTTTCGAAGGTAAATCAGCTATTTTTTTAATCTGCTCTTTGCCATAAACAACATGTTCAAGAACACCAGCAACATATGAGAATTTATCATTCTTTTCAGCAAATTCTTTAAGTACTTTTGCAACCTCTCCAACCTGAGCTCCTGCGAAAGCAACACCAATTGGTCCTTTAAGATGCTCATCAATATTAGCATAACCTGTTTCCTGAAGAGCTCTTCTGAAAAGGTTATTTTTTACAACTTTATACTGAGCATTTTTTTCAGCCAGCTGCCTTCTAAGAACAGCTATATCATTAACTTTAACACCGGAATAATCGGTAAGAATAAAGTTATTTCTCTCTTTTAATCTTGCGATGAGATCGCTTACTTCATCAACTTTATATTGCTTAACCATTATCGCTCTATCCCCTTATGATTAATTTTGATACCAGGTCCCATTGTTGAGCTTATATGTATTGATTTTACATAGTTACCTTTAGCATCAGATGGTTTATCTTTCATCAACTGAACAAAAAATGCTTTTATATTATCAACAATAGATTCATCCGCAAATGAAACTTTACCTAAAAGAACATGAACAACACCGGTTTTATCCGCACGATACTCTATACGTCCGCCTTTGAGCTCTTTAATAATCTCTTTAACGTTATCTGTAACTGTACCTGATTTAGGTTTAGGCATAAGACCTTTACGACCAAGAACAGCTCCGAGCTTACCAACTTCCTTCATCATATCGGGTGTAGCAACAACTGCCTGAAAATCCAGCCATCCCTCTTTTATCTTTTCTATTACATCTTCAGCCCCAACATAGTCAGCTCCCGCTTCGAGTGCTTCTTTCTGTTTGTCGCCTTTACAAATAACAAGAACCTTTTTAGTCTTTCCTGTACCTGCCGGGAGAACTGCTGAACCTCTGACATTCTGCATACTTTTATGGGCAATTTTAATAGACATATCAATTGACTCATCAAATTTTGCTGCTTTAAGCTCCTTCATAAGCTTAACAGCATCTTCCACTGCGTAAAGTGTTGTTTTATCAACCTTTTCTCGGGCGGCAGTTATAGTTTTTCCTCTTTTCATCTCATTAACCTCTTTTCACTTGGCTGACTTTTTCAGTCAACGACATCAATTCCCATTGATCTTGCTGTACCAGCTATAATATTTGCGCCTGCCTGTACATCATTTGCATTTAAATCAGGCATTTTTAACTTTGCAATCTCTTCAAGCTGCTTTCTGGTGATTTTACCAGCTTTGATTTTATTGGGTTCACTTGAACCTTTTGTAAGACCCAACGCTTTTCTAACGAGAACTGATGCAGGTGGAGTCTTTGTAATGAAAGTATAAGATTTATCTTCATATACTGTAATTACAACAGGTATAGTTGTACCCATCTGATCTTTGGTTCTTTCATTAAAGTTTTTGCAGAAATCCATTATATTGACGCCGGCCTGACCAAGGGCAGGACCAACTGGAGGTGCCGGGTTTGCCTGACCACCTGTAATCTGCAGTTTAATAAGCTTAATTATCTTTTTTTTCTTCGGTTTTGGTGCCATTTTTTTATCCTATTACGATCATTCGGTTTATATTACGATATTATATCTTTCCAACCTGGAGAAAATCTAGATCTACCGGAGTTCCCCTGCCGAAAATTTCAACTTTTACTTTAAGTCTGCCCTTCTCCGGGTAAACTTCTTCAACTACACCTGTAAAATTATTAAAAGGACCATCTACTACTTTAACATGCTCTCCAATAGAAAAATCTACTGTAATTGCTGCTTTCTCGCCGGTTTTCTGCTCTCCGCCGAGGGAATCAAATAATGAAGCAACTTCACTATCACTTAGAGGTTTTGGTTTATTAGTTCCGAAAGCACCTACAAAATTAGTTACCCCGGGAACACCCTTCACAACGCTCCAGGTAATATCGTTGAGCTCCATTCGTACCAGTACATAACCGGGAAATACTTTTTTAGATTTAATTTTTTTCTTCCCGTCTTTAACTTCTACCACTTCAACGGTAGGAATCTTTACATCACTGACATCTTCAATCAGACCGAGATTTTTTACCTTAATTTCCAGGGCGGCTTTTACTTTATTTTCGTGCCCCGAATAGGTATGTATTATGTACCATCTTTTTGCCATAATTATCCAATCACGACCTTAATTAAAGTCATTAACCCGGTGTCAACAAGCCACAGGAATAGAGAAAAAACAATTAGAGATATTACAACAACTACAGTAAAGCTTGTAACCTCTTCTCTATCAGGCCAGGTAACTTTTTTCAGCTCTTCCCGGGAATCTTTAAAAAAACTGATCAATTGTTTAATTTTCGATATCAATTGGGGTAACTCTTAAGCCTTAGTTTCTTTATGAACAGTATGTCTTCTGTCAAATTTACAATATTTCTTAATCTCAAGCTTACCTGTCTGTGTTTTTTTATTCTTGGTAAAAGAATAATTCTTTCTTTTACACTCCTGACAAGCCAGCAATACCACGTCTCGCATATAAATACCCCACACTTATATATAGTAAACCAAGAGCAAACTAATATCTGCCCTCTCTCAGTCAAGCATTTTTAATGCTTTTTTCCAGAAAACCCTTTTTTCCTTAATATTGGAAATAAAAAGACTGCATTGGATGAGCCCACGACCAGAATCGAACTGGTGACCTTTTGCTTACCATGCAAATGCTCTACCGACTGAGCTACGTGGGCGAATATTATGATTTTACGGGAAAAAACAGGATGAAATGATAGAAACAGGCCATTTTATGTCAACATTAATTTCCAAAACAATGACCTTATGAAATCAATCCCTGTAAAAACTGACAGTTAAACCCGACGTGCAAAAATCAATAGAATCACAGTAATGTAAATTACGAAGGGGATTCCTGTCAAGATGTAATGATTATATTATCTAATATTTTAAAATTAATATAAATGTCGGCATGTTTTATCGGGAATAATTGAATAAATCCGCCTTAGAGACGCAAAGCCATGCATCCCTAAGGTAAAATCACACCTTTAAAAAAATAAGAATCTCACACAATAAATCTGTCTTTTCTGGAATACCTACATCCCAATTGATAAATTAAACCTTCAGGACAAACTTCACTTTTTTATGATTTTTTTCGTGATAAATGTATATTGATCGTCCCGCGCATTACAACGGTTCCAGAAGTATCATATACATCCGTTGAGGCGGGAAAATCTTTGCTGAAATCCCAGTCTTTTATCTCTTCAAGATCTATATTACACACCCCTGTTAAATCAGTTTTCGCCAGAGCAAGATATTCGACTGTCATTCCCTTAGGTATCCATCTTACACCATCAGGCAATGAAACATCAGTACATATTCCACCTGCGAGTTCTACAAGATTACACATTGCAATTGCATGTACTGTTTTAATGTGATTTGTAAGTGATTTTCTTTTCTTCATAAAAATGACACATTTTCCTGGCTCGAGTTCGACAAACAGCGGTTTGATCGATCCGAAATAAGGTGCCCCTTTACATGTAATATACGAGAAAATTCTCTTTCCAAATGGTTTTCCCTGAAGCGAATTGTAGATTTTGAGTATTCTGTTCATAATCTTATCCTCAAATATAATAATTGTTTAAAAACAAAATATATAATCAATCAAAATCAAATTTGTAAAGCATCTTCTGTAAATATTTGCAGATCCGATTGATTCAGACGAATATGCGCTGAAAATTAAACAGAAACTTCACGTTGATAAAAAAACCCGCCTTCCGGCGGGTTCTAAAAGCTATTTTGTTTTTATTTTCGCTTTTAAGACTTCCTCTTTAAATCCCTTGCTGAAAGTAAATTTAGGAACCTTTGTTGCTTTCTTTGCAGCTATTGTAATCTCCTCACCAGTGATGGGATTTCTTCCTTTTCTTGCTTTTGTTGCCGGTTTTACTTTTGCGTGCATTTTACCGATTTTTCCAAGAGGAACTCTTTCTCCCTGTAGTACACCTGCCTCGATAAGATCCATTACTGTTTCAAGAAGCTCTTTCGCTTCCTTCTTTGAAAATCCCTTTGCTTCTGCCAGATAATTTGACATTGAATTTAATGTAAAACTTTCAGGGAGAGCAACTTTTTTTTCTTTCGTAATTGCCGCAGTTTTCGATGCAGGTTTTGCAGCTGCCTTTGGCGCTGCTTTAGGAGTTGATGCTTTTGCCATATTAATTCCTTTCCTTTTTTCAAAGAGATAATTTTAAATAATAAAAGTTTTCCGCATTTTCTTCTAAAAAAAAGTACTTTGAGGAATCTTTATTTATTAATTGTTAAAACAGCAGATAACTCTGTCAAACGAAATTACTTTAAATTTTCAAAAGATGAAAGAAAAAGAACTTAAAACACAGGGTTTTAACGAATAATTTGCATTTTCATCAAAAATACAGCGGATTTATGCTGAAATAAATGATTAAAAATTTCTTAAACCTAAAACCAATCTATTAAATCTTCCACTTTTTATATTGACACTCCGATTTATTTTTTAATATATTATGACATATTTTAATCCGGAGTAACAATATGAAAACTAGGGGATTTATTCTGATACTTATTTTACTTTCAACTTCTGCATCCTATTCTGCATCAAAAATATTTTCTTCTGCAGAGATGATACGTGCTGGTGAACCTATTATAGGAAAAACCATTCCGTTTAGGACATTTGATGCTTTTTATAATGGTAAAATTACGACCATCGATCTGAACGATTACAAAGGGAAATGGATTATTCTGTTTTTCTATCCATCTGATTTCACATTTGTTTGCCCCACGGAACTTAAAGAGATGGCGGATTACTATTCAGATTTCAAAGAAAATGGTGCCGAGATATTCAGCATCAGTACTGATTCGGTTTATGTTCATAAAGCCTGGGTTAAGGAAAATGAGTTATTGAAAAACATCCAGTTCCCCATGCTTTCTGACAGATCAGGGAGTTTCAGCAGTATAATGCAGGTTTATGATAAAAAAAACGGAACATCCATACGCGCTTCATTCATTATAGATCCTGATGGTATAATTTCAGCGGTGGAATATTCAACCGATTCAATCGGGAGAAACGCCGGTGAACTTCTGAGAAAGCTCGACGCAGCGGTTGCTGTGAGGAAAGGGGGAGGAGGACTCTGCCCCGCAGGCTGGACTGAAGGTTCCGAACTGATCAAAGGAGAATAATACAATGAAAATTATACGAAAGAGTATTTTAATCTCCATCTGTTTTACTGCAATTTTTTTCAGCGGATTTTCCATCACCAGTGCATCATCAGACAAAACTGTTTATTACTTCTGGGCGGAAAATTGCACAGCATGCAAGGAAGCGCAGATTTTCTACAAAAAACCGGATGGAATTAAAGATGGCACATCATGGACACACGACGGAGTTAAATTTGTATCATATAGAATTGTAGACGGTAACAATAAAATACATTCCGGCAACATGAATCAGCTCAACAACATGTGCTCCGCCATAATTAAAGCAACTGGTTCATCAAATTTTGTTTATTTCAGAAGAGATGTTTATGAGTATTATAAAAATAAAAATCTCCCTTATTATAGAAAAGAGGAGAAATACAGCCGAAAAGATGAGCCTTTTCCGACACCGGTTTTTTTAATCGGCAAAAGAGTGGTTTTGGGATTCAATCAGGATCTTATAAAAAAAGCTCTGGATGCAGTAAAGTAGAACCGGAGTCTTTGCAATTCTCCGGATTTAATCAATCCTTTGAATTGCAAAGCTCCTTCATAAAACTAACGCTAAAAAAAACGAATTTGAGCTCTTGCTAGAAAGTATGAAGTAACACCATCCATATACTAATTGTTTACATAATTCTTTATAAATGTACCGACTCAGTCTTCTGAAGAAAAATCAGAAGATCTTTAAAATCAAGGGGCTTGCTGTAATAATATCCCTGAATAAGATATTCACCATTCTGAGTAAAAAAATCGAGCTGTTCCTGCTTTTCCACACCTTCGGCAATAATCTTCAACCCTAGCTCTTTCGCCAGAACAATAATTGTTCGTGCCAATGTTTTACTGTCATTGTCATCGGGAAGATCAATTATGAATGAACGGTCTATTTTAAGATTATCAAGGGGGAATTTTTTCAGATAACTTAATGAAGAATAGCCGGTTCCGAAATCATCAATAGAAAATCTTATACCCCGATTTTTCAATTCTTTCATGATAACATTGACTTCATCAACATTTTGCATTATGCTGTCTTCAGTTATCTCGATTATCAGATTTTCCGGAGCAAGTTCTGATTCTTCAAGAGCCAGTGCTACAGACTCGAGAATTCTGCGATTTACAAATTGATGAGAGGTCATATTTACCGACACATACATCGACGGGTAACCTGCATTAATTATATTTTTACACTTAAGGCATGCCTTCCTGAGGACAAGTTCATTTATCTGAACAATATGTCCGGTCTCTTCGGCCACAGGTATAAAAGTTGATGGAGGTATAACCCCAAGTTCAGGATGAATCCATCTGGAAAGAGCTTCTACTCCTGCAGTGATCCCGGTACGGCTGTCCACTATAGGCTGAAAAAATACATCAAACTGATCCTGTTCAATCGCTCTTCGAAGCTGTAATTCCAGCATAAAACGGACATCAACCTCGCTGTTCATCTCTACAGAAAAGAACTGGTACTCCCCTCCTCCAAGCTCCTTCGCGTGATACATTGCTATATCTGCATTTTTGTGAAGCTCCGCCACGGTATTACCATCGTCAGGGAATATGCTTATCCCAATACTTGCAGAGATAAATAATTCGTGACCGTCAATCACTACAGGTAAATCAAACTTTTCTGATATCCTTCCGCATACACGGACAACATCATTTATCTCTTCGATATGTGAAAGTATAATTACAAATTCATCTCCACCGACTCTTGCAACGGTATCACCATCCCGGACACAATCATTAAGTTTAAGAGCAACATGCTGAAGCAGATAATCTCCGGTTATATGGCCAAGACTGTCGTTGATGACTTTGAATCTATCGAGATCTATATAGAGAAGGGCCATCTGACTCTTCTCTCGGACTGCCTGATTTACAGAAAGAGTCAAACGGTCTGAAAATAGTGATCTGTTTGGAAGCCCCGTAAGAGGATCATGATACGCCTGGTATTCAATTTTTTCTTCAGAATTTTTGATATCTGAAATATCACGAAAAACCGAAACATAGTTTTTTACTCTTTTCATTTCATCTTTTATCAGATTAATAGACAGCCATTCGGGGTACGTTTCACCGTTTTTACGTCTGTTCCAGATCTCACCTTCCCACACTCCTTTTTCTGTAATAGCTCTCCACATCTCTCCGTAAAAAACTTCATCATGTCTTTCCGATTTCAATATTTTCGGATTTTTCCCGATAACTTCTTCACTTGAATAACCGGTTATTATTGTAAAAGCTGGATTTACCCGGATAATTTTATTCTCAGCATCTGTAACGACAATTCCTTCAGTGGTTGTTTCAAATACGCGTCCGACAAGAAGGAGTTCTTCTTCTGCCATTTTTTTTTCGGTAATATCAAGCCCGTAAAAATAAACCTCATCCATTCCGGAAATCGGAGTTACTGTAAAATTAAAAACTCTACCCTTTATTTCATAATCAATCGCTAAAGTTTGATTAAATGAAAGAACATAACTAACGGCATCAGAAATATAATCCGGCAGGCGGCAGAAGTCTGCGGATATCCAGCAGCCAAGCAGCCACTTACTGGCAGAGTTCGAATAAATAACAACATTATCACTTCTCACTCTAAATACAGGATTCGGATTATCCTCCGGGAATTTTGCAAGACTCCGGATCTCATCCTCTCTTAATTTTTTCTCTGTTATATCCTCTGTGTGAATTGTAACCATAGATGGCGGGACGTAAACATAACTGCTTATAATAAATTTATAGTCACCCGTAGATTTTATCCGGTATGATTCTTCGGCTGTAATAACACTTTTTTCTTCAAAACAGCGGACTATTCTTTCAACTATAGAAGGATTATCTGAATAGAATCCAATGGCATTCTGACCAAGATATGTTGAAACTTTCCCGCGGGTAAGCCTGAAAGCAGCATCATTAAAATCGCTAAAAATAAAATCGCTGCCGTTTTTTGTCCATGTGAACGAGGGCAGAGGAAAATTTTTGTAGTGAGTCCTGTACATCATTTCACTTTCAATAATTTTTTCTTCTGCAGATTTTCTCTCTGAAATATCCCGTGATGAACTCTGAAACTGAAGGATATTCCCTTTATTATCTTTTATCGGTCTGATTAAAGTCTCCAGCCAGATGTATGTTCCGTCTTTTTTCCGGACCCTGTTCTGAATCCGGTTTTCATCAGTAAGATAAGCAGAGGCATAAATTGAATCTCTGTTGTTTTTTATAAGGTCTTCTGAATGAAAAAAATCAAGGGGTGACTTTCCGATCACTTCATCGGGAGTATAACCCAGAATTTCAGTGACCGAAGCAGAAACATATTGATAAAGTCCGTGGCTGTCATGAAGCCCAACCAGATCAAGCATATGCTCCGAAATAAAACGATACCGCGATTCCGGTGTTTTTAACTCTTTCTTTACAGTAGTGCTTTTACTGTTCTTTTCTGCTGAATTTGAAAACAGACCATTTAATCTGACTGAAATATTTTCAGCAGAATCAACGACATTATTAACATCTTCTGTATTAAGATTTGAACTTCTATTTTTACCGGTCATATCTTCAGAACTATCCTCTAAAATAAATATATTGATGATTATTATATATTAACGAAAAAAAAATACAACAATTAATTATTCCTTGAAAAATCATCGATGTGATGGTGATTAGTAACCATTATATTAGTTAACGATTAAATTATACCTTGTCATCGAACGTATGTGAGCGCTTCGACAAGATCAGCAACCATTGGATAAGGTCAGTGAGCCTGTCGAACTACTCAGTCGCTATCGCTTCTTAGAAATGACAGATTATTTTTAATTTCACTTTTTAAATACTATAAAGTCAATTTGGAACAATGGATAATTAATGTCAGAGATAAAAATCATCTCCACTGGAAAAGATATAGCGGCTTATCTTGAAAATCTCCGCAGCCGGAAAATAGACAGAATCGCACTTGATCTTGAAGGAGACCAGGGATCTATAAATTATAATTACTCCATATCCATTTTCCAGTGTTATGATGGTATTACGCCAGTTGTTATAGATGTACTGAAAACTGCCGCATCAAAAGAACTGAAAGATTTTTTAACATCGAGCGATATTATTAAAGTTATGTTTTCCAGTGAAAATGACCTGTTTATGACTCAGAATATCCTTGGATATTCAATTAAAACAATAAGAGATATAGCAATAGCTCAGAAGCTTCTAAATATGAAAATAAATCTGTCAGACTACATCGGTATCGACAAAAATATTAAAGATTCATATCAGAGAGCAAACTGGCTCCGCAGACCAATAAGGAATGACCTTCTTGAATATGCAGTAAACGACGTTTTATTCCTTCTGGATATTAACGGTAAAATGGAAGATGAATTAAAAGAAAAAAATCTTTATGAAAAATACATAGAAGCTTCAACAAGAGTCTCGGAGAAAAACTTTATTGTAGACCAGTTTAAACAGTACACAGAAAAATTCCCGGGATACAAAAGATTAACAAGGGATAAGAAAGAACTTGGAAGAACAATATGGATATTCAGAGAATTGATCGGTGAATACTTCAATTGTCCGTCGGGATATGTTTTTTCCAAAAAAACTATGAATGACATTATCAGCGATAAAGATAATATACTTGTTAAACTGGAACAGGAACTCAACCGCAACAGAAGGGGCAAAAAAAAGATTGATATGGAATTCATCTTAAAGTTCTATCATAAAGCTGAATTAATGGGCAGCAAACATGAAAAAATTTAATAAAATTTATTGTTTTACTGCTTTACGAATAACAGTAGCAAGAGAATCCATTGAAAAAGGTTTCTGAATAAAAAATGAAATTCCGTCAATAAGCATCTTATCAATCGCTTCGTCTTTACTGAACCCTGAAGTTATAACAATTGGTATAGAAGGATTTATCTCCCTGAAAAGCAGAAAAAGTTCCCCTCCGGTTTTTTTAGGCATTATCATATCAAGAAGAACGGCCCTGATCGATTTATGATTTTCATTAAACAATTCGATTCCCTTTTCAGCATCATCAGCTGTTATAACATCATAACCGAATAATTTAAGCATATTCCCGGACATCTCACACATTGAAGTTTCATCATCTATAACAAGTATTAATCCGCTTCCAGGACCGGACTCATCGTGATTTTCAATTTTCAACTCTTGTTTAATTTTTAAATCATTAACAGGCAGATAAACGCTGAAAATACTCCCCTTGCCCAATTCGGAATATACGTCGATAAAGCCGTTATGCTGCTTAATTATATTATATGACATCGCCAAGCCGAGGCCAGATCCTCTCCCTCGCCCTTTGGTAGTAAAAAACGGTTCAAATATTTTTTTAATAATATTTTTATCAATACCAACTCCGCTATCAATTACGGATATACGCCAGTAACTGACTCCGGATGATGCATCAGGATGAATATTACAAAAAAACTCGTCGGCGACATATTTTTCCAGATCAATACGGATTTCACCTCCCCCTATCTCATCTTTTTTCCGCATAACAGTCATTGAGTGGCTCGCATTAATACATAGATTAAGCAGAACCTGTTCCAGTCTTACCGGATCTGCAAGTGCAGGTGCTTCCGACTCCAGTTGACTAAACTGAATTTCTACTGATTTATCAAGGGTATGATTACAAAAATCGATCATACGTTTTATAATAATATTAAGATCAACTGTTCTGAAATTCAGTTCCTCCCGTCTTGACAAAGATAAAATCTGCCTGGTAAGGTCCGCAGCTCTTATCCCGGAATCCTCTATTATATTTAAAAATTTCATCAGTTCATCCCGATCCGGAGTATCATCCCTGTTCATTCTAAATTTAATCAGAGAGATAGTACCGGTTATCCCGGCAAGAACGTTATTAAAATCATGTGCAAGTCCTCCAGCCAGGTTACCAATTGTATCCATCATTTGTGCATGATTAAGTTTTTCATCTTTCTGCTTCATCTCTGTAATATCATCAAGCCGTATTACCGCACCCGAACCTCTATCTGATATCAGCGGGGAAATAGAAATATTTATATACCGGTCTTTTTTAGGAGAGACATACATTCTTTTAATTTCTTCTGTTTTTTCCTCCCGGATAACAATAGTGAATGCATTCCTATACTCTTCAAGTATAGGAATGAGCTGCCATACACTCTGTCCCGTTGCTTCAGAAAAATCTATTGATGTAAATTTTTCAGCAGCGCGATTCCATTGTGTTATAATCCCGAAGACATCGACTGAAATAAGAATAGAAGGTATCGAATTAAAAACATTTTCAAGATACTCATGTATCTCTAAAAGCTGCTCCTCTTTTTCGATGCGGGATTTAATCTCCATACTTAGAGTAGCAACCATTCTGTTAAAATATATCTCTATTTCTTTGAATTCATCAGCACTGTTGATGTTCATCCGGAAATTAAAATCACCCTCATCAATTTTGCGGAGACCATCAACAACCGAATCAATAGGCTTTAACAAATAACTCGAAATTAGAAAAACAACGGCAATATTAATCAGAATCAGTCCAAGAGTCAATACAACTCTTTCAATTATCAGAGCTCTCAATCTGCTGTTGTAAATATAGTTTGAATACTCTATTTGAGCTTCACCAAGCTTTTCACCATCCTTTAAGATTAGAAGCTTATGAGGTATAACCTTACCAGTTCCTGCTGGAGTTTCATTTTTTACAGCTATATTTATCGTACCTGTAATATCCCGTAAAGATACAGACACTACTTCAGGATCGCCGAAAATTAAATCGAGGTTCGACTGAATTTTTTCTAAATCAAAATCCCATAAAGGTCTGACATTCATAAGCTGCATAAGAGAATTAAAGTGTTCAATTTTATTATTAAAACGCTCTTCTTCACCATCAAGTTCATTTTTAATGGTAAAAAAACCAAAAATAACATTAAAAATGATTGAGGAGATTGTCAGTGCGAGAATAATTTTGTATCTGAATTTCATTAATATTCTGGTCTCACAGTTATGTATATTATCAATTTCTAAAATTAAAATACTAAATAATCAGAGCACATATTACATAAAATTATAGATAAGGCAATCACTAATTATTTGAAAATAAGTTAATGCTTGCAACTCATACGCAAGTAGTGTCGCATAATAAATTTCAGCTCTTTATTATTGCCTATTTCACCGATACTGGCGAGGTTTGATATTTCTCAAAAACAATTGGAAACATTTTATGAGTAGATACAAATATTTCCGCGAGTTATTTCAGATCTTAAGTAGTTCTTACTTTTCAAATTTAAATTAAAATCATCATGCCATACAAAATGAAAACTTTGAATAAAAATAAGATTGAAATTTTCATGTGTTTTTTTTTTATGTATTTCTGATTTTAATTAATCTTTCTTATATGTGCTTTAAAAATAGTTGACACTATTGTACTAAAAATAAGGCTTAATTCTATATTTGTTTAATTAACAATTCCTGAAAAATCAGAATAATGAATATTGTTTCAATATAAGGACTAAAAATTTATGGAAACTTTTACAATAGTCTTCTATCTTCTTATTTTATTTATGCTTTCAGTTTATGGCGCAAACAGATATTATACAATTTATCTCTTTAAAAAGCACCGGCATGATATAATTAAGCCCCTTTCTCAATTTACAAATCTTCCTAAAGTTACTATACAGCTGCCGGTTTACAATGAAAAATATGTAGTTGAACGTCTTATTGAATATGTATCAAAAATAAGATATCCGAAAGAACTATTGGAAATCCAGCTTCTTGATGATTCTACTGATGAAACTCAGGAAATAGCTAAAAGAAAGTGCGATGAGAAACGAAAAGAGGGATTTAATATAAAATATATCCACAGAACTGACAGAACCGGTTTTAAAGCAGGGGCCCTTGAAAATGGTCTTAACATGACCGATGGTGAATTTATAGCTATTTTTGACGCTGATTTTCTCCCTCCTGAAAATTTTCTTGAAGAAACAATTCAATATTTCACGGATGAAAATATTGGTATGTTACAGGCAAGATGGGATCATATAAACAGAAGATATTCACTCCTGACAGAGTGTCAGAGCATACTTCTTGATGGTCATTTTATGATCGAACACACTGCCCGGAACCGTTCCGGACGTTTTTTCAACTTTAACGGTACGGCTGGAATCTGGAGAAAAAATACCATCATAGACGCAGGTGGATGGCAGCACGACACCCTTACTGAAGATCTTGACCTTAGTTACAGAGCCCAGCTTAAAGGATGGAAGTTTATTTATCTTCCCGGTTTAACAGTACCGGCAGAACTACCCATTGAGATGACAGCCTTTAAATCACAGCAGTTCAGATGGGCAAAAGGGTCCATTCAGACCTTTCTAAAGATTAAAGGGACTGTTATGAAAGCTGATATACCTCTGAAAGTTAAAATTGAGGCTTTTTTCCACATTGGAGCTAACTTCGCCTACGCGCTAATGACTTTGATGACACTACTAATGCCTATAATTTTAATTATCAGATTCAATAACGGTTATAAAAAACTATTTTACCTGGATATCCCGATATTTATCTGTGCTACACTCTCTGTTTTCCTTTTCTACTTCTATACAGAATATGTAGTAATTAAAGAGACTATAAGTGTAAAGAACAGGTCTCTTGCAAAACCACTGGCATTTCTGCCTTTTGTTGTAGCAATAGGCATTGGGCTATGCATTAACAATACAAAAGCTGTTATAGAAGCTTTGATTCACAAAGAGAGCCCTTTCAACAGGACTCCCAAGTATAATGTATCTGACGGTGGGGATGATTCAGTTTCGGCCAGAGTAAAAAATGTTCTCGGTAATGTTTACACAACAAGAAATATAGATGCAGTTTCAATTATTGAGCTTCTTCTTGCTATATACATGACATACGCAGTATATTTTACATACACAAATGATCTCTATTTTTCGCTTCCGTTAATTCTGCTTTTCCAGCTTGGATTTTCCTATACTTCGCTGCTGAGTATTGTACACACGCCCTTTACCTTATTTTTCAGCAGAAGCAGTAAATAAATAAAACTCTTTAATATTTCCCGGACTATATAAAAAAAGCACCGTCAATGACGGTGCTTTTTTTATAATTACTTATGTCAATCAATCAGCTGAAAATCTCTTTTAGTCTTTTGTCGAGATCTGTCATTGTATAAGGTTTCTGAATAAACATGGCATCTTTATCGGCACCGGACATATCACGTCGGTACCCAGATGTTAGTAAAAATTTAACATCTTTATTGATCTTTTTCATTTCGGCGAAGAGTTCAACACCGGTAATATCGGGAAGTGTCATATCTAGAATAACAAGAGCTATTCTTGCATAATCTGCTCTATATAAATCAAGCCCATCGAAACCTGTACCTGCAGAGATGACATCAAATCCCAGCTCTTCAAGTATTTCACCTGTGGTCATTCTAATGATCTCTTCATCATCAATCAGCAGAACAAGTTTTTTCATGAAATAAATCCTCCGGAAAAAATTATATCCGCAACCGGTAAATAATATTAACTGCTCAAAAATCAGTAGTAAAATTGCACTTCGCCGCAGCAAAAGCCCGGCGAAGATAAAATGCCGCCGATTATAAGTAGATACATATAATATAAATATTGTAAAGGAAAAAGATAATATTTTTTATTTTTAACCGTATTTCACATTTACATGATGTAAATTATAAAAACTACTAAAAATAAAAAAATACTAATATAATGCAAAACCCCGCCTTTGGCGGGGTTTATAATGTTTGATAACATAATCTGAATTAATTAATTCTATATTAGAGTTGTATTTATGATAAACCTTACTGAATTTTCATCGACCATAAGCTTCTTTGATATTGCTTCGGGGTCCCATCCTTTATTGGAAAGCTCCCGTACTGTTTTCACGATATTATCGCTGAGATTTTTCCCGGGCATCGCCTTAATATCCCCTTTAACCTGCTTCAAAATTGGATTATTATTATCAACTGCCTGAATAAAATCTGAAAACTCTCTCATCTTCATATCTGTCTGATGGAACATCTCCTGAAGTCTGTTGTCTGTAAGGTCAATCTCCTTGCGGATAGTCTCAACCTTGCCGAACATGGCGTGTATCTGCTTAACACGCTCCTCCATGTGATCGGAAAGACCATCAAGCTCATTAAGTCTGTCACGCAGGTCTCTGATATCATTCTCTTTTGTTTTGAGTATAAGGGTCTCCTCTTCAACACGTTTGAGATGACTCCCTATCTTCTCTATACGCTTGTCAGAACGGTCCACAACCTTCTCAAAGGACTGAAGCCTGCTGTCTATAGTCTGGATAATAATATCCGATTTATTTACAGAATCGAGGTTACGTGAAATTATATCCTCATACTGATGAAGTTCGTTTATCCTCTTTTCAACTGCTGAATAGGTTTCGGAAAGTGCATCGATTCTTGAGTTGACCGCATCAACACGTGAAACGCTTTCAAGGAGTTTATCAGACTTATTAACGACAAGATCGTTAACCTCCATTAGATTCCGCACTTCACTTTCAATATCTGCAAGCTTCTCTTTTTTAGCGTAATAAGTTCTAATCTCTTTATCTGCAGCTTTTTTAAGCTCTTTAATCTGGTCAATATCAGCAACGAATTTTTCAAGATCTTTAGATTCCTTCTGGGCCTCTTCAAGTACCTTATGCAGCTGAGCAACAGCTTCGTTGACCTTCTTCATAAGCTGATCGGTTTTACCAAAAATATCGTTATTCTGCTCGTAACGTACAATTTCACTTCTAATCTCACCAAGACGCCCTTCGAGATCGCTGAAGCTCTTCTGGAGGATATCGTTCTGATCGGCAGCTCTCCGTCCGAATTGAGTCTCTTCATCTTTCAATCTATTAAGCATTGTATTAAGTCTTAATTCAATTGACTGATAATCTGAATCTATGCTGTTAATCTTCTCTTCAGCCGTATCGATAATTCTGTTCTCAAGTTCAACAAATCTGTCTTCGAAATCCTCAATTCTCTTTCTTATACCTTCTGCTTCACGTCTTGCAGCCTGAACAATTTCATCTTTCTTGGAAACTGCATGAATACTTAGATTATCAAGCTCGGTTCTTACTCTATCTACTTCGTTTTCGAAAGTACTTACCAGTTTCCCCTTTGATTCTTCTATATTAGTTTCAACATTCTTAATTTTCAATGTGAGTTTATCAATGTTATCTTCAACATCAGACTTAAGGTCTCTCGATTTCTGGGCAAACTGGTCGAAGAAAGTATTCTCCATGGCTGTAAACGTATCTTTCATGCCTGCAATCTGAGTATGAAGCGAATCGGAACTTTCAACATTTCTGATTAATGGAGCAATCTTAATTTTAAAATTTTCAAGAAGCAAATCACCAGTATCGGAAACTCGAGTTTCAAGATCCCCCTTTAGACTGTCAGTCTGCATATAGAACGATTCTGAAATCTCGCGCGAACGCTCTCTCATCTTATCTTCAAAATTCCCAGCCATATGAGTAAGCTGTCCGTTGAGATTATCCACATTTTCAGAAAGAAAAGTAACCTTCTTTGCTATATCTGTAAAATTATCCTTCGCCTGGGCAATAAACTGAATCTGCTTATTAACATCCTTCGCCGCGGATGAAATAATTTTAATATCCTCTTCTACTCTCTTTAGATTGGTCTTTTCTACATCAAGACCCTGAAGCCTGTTTTCAATTTCACGAATAGATTCGGACATATTCTTAGCAAGAGCGCCCGATTTCTTGATAAGAATATCGATTTCGATAGTGGCATCCTGAAATTTACGGCTCTCCTTTTCGGTCATCTTTTTAAACTCATCAAAGACCCTTGATGAATATCGGCGGAGTTTGGCCATTTTCAGGTTAGCTCTGTCAAATCTCCGGAAAAGAACAAGCATTAAAAAGCATGCCGCCAGTGTAATTACGTTTAGTATCATCGCGTGATCCTTAAAGAAGATGTTTATTTTATAGAAAACCAGATTTCAGATATTAAGTTAAACCACATTAACGATTTAACTCATAAGCGGGTATTTGTAAGAGATAAAAGTCTCTCTCCCGCTGAATACTTAAATATTAATCTTTAAAATTTCATAAATCTCTCAGAAAAATGATTTATGCATATGAGATTAATTTATAATAAGACATAATATTTTATCTAAAAAGATTCAAAAATGTCAATAAATTTTTATGTCTCATTAATTATTAGAGCGAATTATTTTAACGGAGGCCCTGAATGCAGGTAAAAAAATAAAGTTTAACTATATGTCTCTGAACTCTTTTTCGGTTAGATTAGCCTGCTTAAGAATTTTATGAAAGAGGTATATCGCCCGGATGCATTGCTACGTAAGTCTGCCTCCCGTCGGAGTGCCCGAAAATAGCGTGTGACCCGCTCTGTCTTTTTATTACAAATCCCGCTTTAAGTAATTTAGACATAACTTCACGCGCAGTGAACGGCATCGGCTACCTCAATTTTACTGTAATAACTTTCTGATTCACGAGGCACAGGTTCCGAATTGGCCAATTTTTCTTCTATCCATAAACCAACAAGATCTTCTGCTGCTTTCTTTGCACCATCTATCCCTAATCCATGCGTAGTCAATTCAAGAGAAGGAATATGCGCATAATAATATCCATCAGGGAGAGATCCATCTTCTATTTTCTCAATCAGTATTGAATATTCCATAATTTAACTCCGTTTAACAATTTAAATAGATAAAAACAGAATTGTGCTCACCTGTCAATATTTTTGTTTAAAACACAAATCAGCAATTAAGCGGATAACTACCTTATGGCACGGAAGATTAGAATGGTGCGGCCTACTGTTATTTCGTCCCAGTCGTGGAGAAGTTTAGGGCGGAGGAGTTTACGTCCGTTGAGAAAGGTTCCGCAGTCCGAGATTAGATCGTAAAGATAGTATCCTCCATCGATACGACGGATCCGTGAATGCATTTCCGAAACGAGAGGGTCCTCCACCTCGATCGAATTTCCCGAACCGGAACCGATAGTAACCTCATTTTTTATCATCTGAAACTTTTCGCCGGCTCCATGATCATCTTTCTGCTGAAGCCATACCTGGGAATACATAACATCGGGAACCTCTTTCGCGGCGTGTTCATCGAATGTTTCACCACGCTGAAGGTCATCAATTGAAACTTCACCGGTATAGAGACCGGGATCAAATCTCTCCCCGCCATTCTCTTCACGGATTTTTATATATTTATCTTTGCTCCGCTTGAAAAAGTAAAAAAGGAGACCGAAAAGAACAGATATAAGAAGAATGACAAGAATTGAAAGAATAATATAAGTTCCGTCAGGGAAATCGATCTTAAAAAAATCGCGTTCAGCAGTAAATTCCGCTGTATCACGGTCTTTCAGCTCTCCATATTTTAAACGGACTTCAAGAACGTGACGGCTGTTATCTCTTTTAACTATTGACTGATAATGAATTTCGTAAATATTTTTTATTCGCGAGAGTATAATTCTATAGATTCCGGTAATGCTTTTATCTCCGCAGGAGATAAGTGAACCTCCCGTGAGTTTTGCAATACGGCTAAGTGGAGTTGAATTTTTACAGGCGGCTGATACTATAAAATAAACAGGGATGCCCGTCTCTTTACCGAATTTGATTACATCATCGTTTGAAAGACTACTCCCCTCGTCTTTTCCGTCGGTAAAGACAACAACAGCTTTACGGGTACTTTTTACGCGTGAGAGGAATTCAATCGAATCGTATATGGCGTCGAACATTACAGTATTTGAACCGTGTCTATCGACACTCTTAAGACTATTTATAATTTCCATTTTATTTGAAGAGAAGTTATTCAGGAGCTTAATCTTATCGTTAAACCTGAGAACGGCAATTCTATCATTTACACCGGCAGAATCGGCTATGTCTCCGGCGCTCTTCTTAATCTTTTCAAGATACTCTTTGCTTATACTTTTACTCGAATCGACGGCAAAAACAAGATAAAGCGAATCCGTGGAAGATGAAATATCCTTAACTTTTACATAATTAACCCTGAAGCCATCTTCGTAGACAAGTATATTCTCCTCGTCAAGGCCGTTAATGCCTCTGCTGTCAGGATCAACAACAGTAAGATTGAGCTTTACCCTGGGGAAATCGGTTTTAGCATCGATGCTGTTTATATTTATAAACGGCCCTGCTGAAACAGGAAAAGCTGCGGTAAAGAGTATTATTATTAATATAGATATCAGTTTTTTCATATTTCATTATCAGCCGGAACAGGATTATCTTATATATTATCGGCGGATTAGTCAATTTAATATAATAAAATATCCACAGCCGCCCCGCCCCCACTGTCGCTGAAACGACATCAGTCGGCGCCTTTAGGACATCCTGTCCGCGCCCGACACACAAACATCGTGTTTGTAGTCCCCCTTGGAGAGAAGGGGGAGACAAGGAATGTTAAAGACAATGGGCGCAGCCCATTGTTCTTTGCCTTTTCTTTGCCTTCCCCTTCTCACCAAGGGGAAGGTGCCCGATAGGGCGGATGGGGGGAAAATAACAAAAACACGGAATTTATAAAAAAATTTTCATTTTTTACAAACCTCCATCGTATTAATAACAACAAGGCTTGACAT
>JBBRFT010000035.1:0-21407 GCA_038241375.1 Spirochaetota bacterium | reverse complement strand
GCCAAGAAGCGTTCCGCCGGCGTCGCCACCCTCCGGACCAAGATCTATAACCTGATCGGCAGTTTTTATTACATCAAGATTATGTTCAATTACGATTATTGTATTACCTTTATCAACAAGTGAATTAAGAACTTCGATTAGTTTTTTAATGTCAGCAAAATGTAGACCGGTTGTCGGCTCATCGAGTATGTAAACGGTTTTACCTGTGGCGCGCTTAGAAAGCTCTGTTGCCAGTTTTATCCTCTGCGCCTCCCCTCCTGAAAGAGTTGTGGCAGGCTGACCAAGTTTAATGTAACCGAGACCTACCCGCTGCAGAGTTTCGAGCTTCGAGTTTACAGCTGGTATACTCTCAAAAAAGGGAGCAGCCTCATCCACAGTCATATCGAGTACTTCAAATATGTTTTTACCTTTGAATCTCACTTCAAGAGTTTCGTGATTATACCTCTTCCCTTTGCAGACATCGCATGTAATATAAACATCGGGCAAAAAGTGCATCTCTATCTTCTTCACTCCGTCGCCTTCGCAGGATTCGCATCTCCCGCCGGAAACGTTGAATGAGAATCGGCCCGCTTTGTAGCCGCGGATCTTTGACTCGGGGAGTTTCGCGTAAAGATCCCGAATTGGTGTAAAAAGTCCCGTGTAAGTCGCAGGGTTCGAACGGGGCGTCCGCCCGATAGCCGACTGATCTATATCAATAACTTTATCAAGATACTCAAGCCCGTATATTTCATCAAACGTTCCGGGATACTCCTTTGATCTCATCATCAGAGAGGATAAAGCTTTATATAATATTTCAATTACCAGTGAAGATTTTCCCGACCCGGAAACGCCTGTTACTGCGGTAAATACCCCCAGGGGAAAATCCACATCTATATTTTTCAGATTATTTTCACGAGCACCTTTTATGCTTATAAATCGGTCAGACTTCCGCCTTTCAGAAGGAACCGGAATAGACTTGATCCCGGACAGATAGTTTCCGGTTAAAGATTTAGCACAGGCTTTAATCTCTTCAGGAGTACCTGCTGCAACGACGTAACCACCTTCAACACCAGCGCCAGGTCCCATGTCAATCACGTAATCTGCGTCCATAATTGTATCTTCATCATGCTCAACAACCAGTACCGTATTACCTATATCGCGAAGATGCTTCAAGGTCTTCATGAGCCTTTCGTTATCCCGCTGATGAAGCCCTATACTCGGCTCGTCAAGGACGTAGAGCACACCTGTAAGCGCCGAACCTATCTGGGTGGCAAGTCTTATCCTCTGCGACTCACCGCCGGAGAGAGTCCCTGCGGCCCTTTCAAGGGTAAGGTAGTCGATACCAACATCATTCAGAAACTTAAGTCTGGTTTTTATCTCTTTAAGAATCTGTTCCGCTATTTTCTGTTCAGTTGGATTCAGCTCCATATCATTGAAGAACTTATAGGAGTTCTTAATTGACATCGATGAGATCTCATCAATGCCGCGGTCATTTACTTTTACAGAGAGACTTTCAGGACGGAGCCTCTTCCCCTTGCAGACTGTACATGTATTGTTTGACATATACTTCTCCATCCACACACGCATATCTTCGGAATTTGTTTCTTTGTATCTTCTTTCAAGATTAGGGAGTACACCCTCGAAAGATCTAGAAAATTTAAATTCAGACTCACTCCGTTTAATATTATAATTTATCTTGTCCCGGCCGGAACCGTAAAGTATTACTTTCTTAATTTTTTCAGGGAGATCTTTCCACGGAGTATCGGGATTAAAACTGAAGCTTTTAGCCAGGGATTGTATAGTTTCAAGATACCAGTAGCTGGTACTCTTCCCCCATACTTCCAGTACACCTTCATTGAGTGATTTTTCCGGATCAGAGACAATCCGCTCCGGATCAAACTGCATTATAAACCCAAGGCCGTCACACTCGGGACATGCACCATATGGAGTATTAAATGAAAACATTCTCGGTGATAACTCGGACATTGATATTCCGCAATCGGGACATGAAAGCTCTGTAGAATAGAGAAGCTCCTTATCGTCAGTGATAATAGTTATTACACCGCCGCTGAGATCCATGGCTGTTTCTATAGATTCGGCAAGACGGGGTCTGATTCCGTCTTTAATAACAATTCTATCTACGACAATTTCTATCGTATGTTTTTTCTGTTTTTCAAGCACAATCTCTTCTTCAACTGTGCGGAACTCACCGTCAATCCTCAGACGGACAAACCCATTTTTCCGCGCTTTTTCAATAAACTCGACGTGCTCACCCTTTTTCCCACGGACAAGCGGAGCGAGTATCTGACACTTTGTGTTTTTCTTAAAAGTCAGTACAGATTCGACAATCTGATCTATTGACTGAGATGATATTTTTTTCCCGCAATTATGGCAATAAGGGATTCCTATTCTCGCATAGAGGAGTCTGAAGTAATCATAAATTTCGGTTACCGTACCGACTGTAGATCTGGGATTACGATGAGTTGTTTTCTGTTCAATGGAGATAGCCGGGGATAAACCGTCAATGAAATCAACATCGGGCTTCTCCATAAGACCAAGAAACTGCCTCGCATAGGCAGAGAGAGACTCAACATATCTTCTCTGCCCCTCGGCATAAATCGTATCAAAAGCAAGTGAAGATTTACCGGACCCGGAGAGTCCGGTTATAACGACAAGTTTATCTCTTGGGATTTCCAGCGAAATATTTTTAAGATTGTGCTCCCTGGCTCCCTTGATAACAATTTTTCTGTCTTTCATATCAGAGTGATATTAATTGAACCGCACATAGGGCAGATTACATCTCTCTCCATATCCTCTTCAATATCATGCTTCTTTTTGATGAGTATATCATCCCATCTGTAGTCACAATCTTCACAGGCATAGCTTATATGAACTTTTCTCTCTGCGCCATCTTCATCGAAGTCATCATCTTCGTCCTGAAGCTCATCGGAATCTTTTAATTCCTCTTCATTATAGTTCTCTTCGTAATAATCATCTTCATATACTTGATCATCTAAATCTTTATCTTTGTAATCGTCAGCCATTTTAATACCCACCTTTTATATGATGATTTTGTATTTCCCAATATCCGCAAATCAAAAACCAGCAGATACGCTGTGAATACCAGAAAAAATGGGACATTATTTGTCAAAAGATTTTATTAAGTTATTTAAAAATTTTTGGTTCAATCTCTTTAATTTCACTCTTTGAATCAATAGGCATTAACTCAATTTCGTTCATTTTTTTTGAAGTAACAATAATATCCCAAATTCCCCAGTTCCCGGACTTCCCGGCATATTCGTGTACTATTATATCAAAACTACCGGGACATGACAAATCAAATGGTACTGAAACTTCAAAATTTTTTTTATCGGACATATATGTTATATCCGCAATTCCAACCTGCCGCTTATTCCCGTATATATCTCTTATGAAGATTTTTAATTTGGAATTAAAAGGGAGATTATTCTGGCGATACCGCATAAAATCGAAATAAATCGTGTACATAAGATCTTTTTTATAGCCGGTAACGGGGATAACGGTCTGATAATCGGATAAGAAAAAGCCCTTGCTGTCAACAAGCGGGGGAGCATCTGGAACAAGATTAAGGTTTAAGTGATATGCCCATTCTGCAATAGTTTTAAAATCGAGCATTTCAATCTCAGCTTTGCCGGTTTCGGTCTTTGCGACAATACTGTTAATCACAACTGTATCACTCCCGGAATTGATCTGAGAATGAACAAGTGTCGAAACGGCGATAATAAAGGTGCAAACCAAAAAAACTTCTATTTTTATTCTAAACATAAAACCTTTAATAATATCTGCACCTTTATTTTACGAACATATAAAAAACTAAGCCCCCGCACCCCCAGAGGGGGCAAAGAAAAACAATTTACATCATCCGAAGGTGCGGGGGCTTAATTAGTATTCCCATCAGTTTTTGAGCAATTATAATAGAACAACTAGCGTATGAGTTTCATTACCTTTTCTGCATCAAGATTCGAAATATTTTCAAGCCCGGCTGGAGCTTTCTTCAATGTTTCACTTACCCCGGCCATGAGATTCTCAATCTTTTTGTTACCGGTAAGATCAGAAGCGATAAAATTATCCATCTCCACCTGAATTCTGGTCAGTGAATTTACATCATTTGAGATAAGAGCTTTAACATCGGTCTTCTTTGACTCAACCTCTTGCGGGGTAAAAGTTAATCCGACAAAATCTTTAAGTATTTTACTGTTGTTGAATGTTGTTTCATTTAAAATAGTTTCAGCAGCACCGGCTGATGGAGCAGAGAGGAGCTGATCAATTCCATCACGGATAACCTGATTCTTAGTAAGAGATATCTGAATATCTTTAACTTCTTTTCCTAGAGCTTCTATTCTTGAATTGATGACTTTGCTGATATTAATTGAATCTGATTTCAGGCTTTTAGTTTCCTGTTTAACTTCTGTCTCTTCAGTTTTTTTCTTATTATTAATCTTCTGGGCTGATCCCAGAATTCCATCGGCAGTTACTTTCATCTTACACCTTCCATTGTGTCTATTTATATTTTTTGTATACAGCACTCCTGATGCTAATCTAATAACAATAATATAATTTGTCAATTATTTATGATCAAATTCCTCTAAAATTCCATAAAAACGCAATTTTTCATAATCATCTCCCTTCTATATTTTTCATCAAAGACAGGCGCGCGGCAGTAGTCGAGGGTGAGAATAAAAAGTTTAATGAAAATTCATTTACAACGTAAAAAAGAGGCCTCTTGGCCCCTTTTTTACGTTAAAGTATGTTATTTTAATGATTCTACACTTCAACTCTATCCATCTTTAAAGAAACCAGCTTGGAAACACCAGGATCTTCCATTGTAACTCCATAAATAGACTCACTGATGTTCATGGTCTTTTTATTGTGAGTAACAATGATAAACTGAGTACTCTTGGAAAACTCACGGAGCATCTTGACAAATCTCTGAATATTCTGCTCATCGAGAGGAGCGTCAATCTCATCAAGAAAGCAGAATGGAGATGGTTTTACCATATATGTGGCAAAGAGCAGAGCAATTGCCGTCAGCGCTCTCTCTCCGCCTGAAAGAAGATTGATATTTTTAAACTTTTTCCCCGGAGGCCTCACCATGATATCAATTCCGCTATCGAGAACATTCTGAAGATCACTCAACTCAAGGAATGCTTCTCCACCTTCAAAAAGTCTTTTAAACACATCGGAAAAGTTTTTCTGTATATCATTAAACGTACTAATGAAGAGATCTACTGATGTTTTGTTAATATCCTCGATTACCGAAATAATATCCTGTCTTGCCTTCTCTATATCAGTTTTCTGATCAATATAATATTCAAACCTCTTCTTAAGATCGCGGAACTCCTGAATGGCGAGATTATTAATCGGACCGAGATCCTGAATCTTCTTCTTAAGCTCCTGAATCTCGTTCTGAAATTCATTTGTCATTGTATCATTTATCTTAAGATCATTCAGTTCGGTAACTTTTTTCTCATATTCAGTCCAGAGATAGTCCTGTATTCCATCCCTTTTAAAAGAGAGTTCAACACCTGATCTTTCCATTGTATTAATTCTTTCAAGGGCCTTCGCAAGCTCCTCTTCGTCTTTTCTCGATTCTGTCTTACGTTTGATTATATTGTTTTCAATTTCACTTCTTCTGGAAACAAGCTCGCTGATGCTCGATTTAAGGGCTTCACTCTTCTCGTTAAACTGAATAAGCCTGTCTTCAGATTCTTTTATCTCTTTAATCAGCTCATCTATCGATTTATCTGTCCGGGCAATCTCTTCATTGAAATTTTCAATCTGCTTTTTCACATCATCTATCTGATGAGTAAGAGAAACAAGCTGCTTCTCAATCCAATTGCTGTCATTTTCGTATCGCGCAAGGTCTCTTTCAATACGTGTGAGCATTGCATTGATGTTTTCAAGCTCGCCCTGCTCGTTCTGTATAAACTCATCTAGGAGCCCGTTATCAGCTCTGAGTGAATCAACTTCAAGAACCATCTCTCTTATGCGCTTGTCGAGATTCTCTTTATCGGCGTGAATACCGGTTTTATCGAAGAGGATTGAACGGAATCCGTCTTCGTAGCTTTCAAATTTGTAGATGTTATCTTTAAGATTCTTTACATTTATTTTTTCCAGAAACATCCAGGCACGGTCGAATGATCTCACCTTGAGCTCGTCAATTGCGTTGTTCAGATCCATTTCGATCTGACTCAGTTCACCCTCGATCTGGCGTTTTACTTCCTCTCTCTCGTGTTCGGAGCCTTCAAGTTCGATCTTTCTCTTTTCAATAGCATCTACGAGTTTCTTTATTACAACTTCCAGTGCTTCACGAAGTTTCTTCAGAGTAGATTCGTTTTCACGGATCTTTCTATTGTTCTCTTCAATTTTATCTCTTGAAGAGTGTATTGAATCTATCTTCTTTTTTCTTCCCTCAAAAAATTCTGCCAGTTTTCTTTTATCTTCAGCTATCTTCTCTTTCAGATCGACAGCAGTCTCTTCACTCTTCTTCTTTTCAGTAACAAGACGGTCTAAACTCTCAGCTCTCTCTTCGAGTTTTTTTATGATATTCTTTTTCCGCCCCTGATGCTCTTCAACAAGCCTTCGGTTTTTTTCCGTGGAAATATCTATGGTCTCCCGGCGCACCCTGTAGGCATCGAGTTTTTTCTCTATCTCAAACAGCTGAAACTGCAGATCATTCTTTTTCTTCTCATCTTTTTCATTTTCAGCAGAAGTTGTGGATACACGTCCCACAATCTCCTCTCTCTCCTTCTGGAGTTTGTCAATGTCGGCCTGATTCTTCTCGAATTTTCGCACGATATCTCTGAACTTCAGAATATTCAATTTTATATCGAGGTCAGAGAGTTTGCCTTTAAAATTCAGGAACTCCTTTGTCTTTTCGGCCTGTTTTGATTTTAACTCCTTCTCCCGCTCTATCTCTTTTATAATGTCATTTAAGCGGTTAAGGTTATCTCCCGTATCCTGAAGTTTTTTCAGAGATTCCTTTTTCTGCATTTTATAACGGGAAATACCCGCAGCTTCTTCAAAGAGATATCTTCTATCTTCAGCTTTAGTGGAGAGGATAAGGTCCATCTTCCCCTGCTCGAGTACTGAATAGGCGGATTTTCCTATTCCTGTATCCATAAACAGTTTATCGATATCTTTTAATCTCACAGGGGATTTATTGATCAGATACTCCGATTCTCCGTCACGGAATATTCGTCTGCTTATAGTTACGGTGTCGGAATCAAAGTCGAGAATTCTGCTTGTGTTATCAATGGTAAGAGAAACCTCGGCAAGCGAAAGGGGTTTTCTCTGATCAGTTCCGGAAAAAATAATATCCTCCATGGTCTGACCCCGGATATTCTTCGCCTGTTTTTCTCCGAGAACCCATTTTACAGCGTCTACCACATTCGATTTACCGCAGCCGTTAGGGCCGACAATCGCAGTAATTCCCGATTCAAACTCTACGTGAGTTTTATCAGCAAATGATTTAAAACCGAACATGTCCATTGATTTAAGAAACATATATATCCACTTCTTTAGTATTTACTTTAAATTTTATAAAATTTTACAGGAAGAGATCAGGCGTTACTCGAATTTAAGAATCTGATAAAAATCAATATATCAGATGAAATGTATAAAAATACACCTTATATACTTAAAAATAAATACAGCACTTTAAGCAAGAAGATTTTTACCGTTGATTCAAAAAATTAAACTCATAAAAACAGGGGAGACAAAGATGTGAGTTGAGAAATATTTTCAGAAAATCTCTTAACTCAATGACTCCGGGTCTGGCGGGTCTTTACGGGTAGATTTCCCTCATAAGACTGATTTTTATTTATATTTCTGCACTTTTACATAAAATTGATTCTTGACATAAGTAAAATTGTGTATATTATGATTTAGACACTTCTATTAACCGAAGAGGGACTTAATGAAAAATAGTATTGCCGCAAAAATCACACTCCTCACTGGAGCCGCAATAATAATCTGCTCAGTTATAGCATGCAGCATATACTATATACAATATACAAATGAACTTGATAAAAATATGTTCGAAAAACTGAGTTACGGAGTAACTATTATCAGGGATATAGCTGATTTGGAAAATATTCATACTCTTGATAAACCTGAGTTAAAGTTTACTGAATACTATAAAAAAACTCTGGAGCAATTCCAGGCTGTAAGCCGTGCGATGGGGTTTTCATCCCTTTACGCAATGACATTAAACGGTGAAAAACTGATATTTATATTTGATACAATCAATGAACCGGATGGAAGTGAAAAAGAGAGTGATTTCTTAAAAGATTACGACAGCCCGCCGGTTGAAATTAAGCATGCAATAACTACCGGAGAGTTTACATTTACAGAAAAACCTTTTACAGATGAATTCGGGACATTCCAGTCTGTTTTTCTTAAGATTAAAGCCGGTCAGAATGATATTATCATAGGTGCAGATTACGACATCAAGGATATTAAAAAATTTAAAAACAGAGCCCGCTTTCTTTTTGTTGCGATTATGACTGGGATAATCTGTATAGCACTTCTTATGGTTTATTACTTAAGACAGATTGCAGTTAAACCTATACTTGAAATTATAAAAAATCTTAATGACATAACTGAAACTGCGGATCTTAAAAAAAGAATTACTATCACAGGTCAGGGGGAAATCGGCACATTGGCTGTGAATTTCAACAACTTCATGGACCGGACCGCAGAAATTCTTTTGCAGATTGATGATATATCTCTAAAACTTGCATCATCTTCGACGGAACTCTCATCTATAAGCATTGCATTTACTGATACTACCCAGATACAAGCCGACAGTTCCAACGAGATAGTAGCATTGATTGAGCAGATTACTGAACTTATAAATTCCATAGCACGGCTCTCGAATGAGCAGCTGGAAATATTTGTCTCGCAGAAGCAGCTCATCGGCGACCTCTACAACGGAATAACTAAAGTCAATGAACAGGCCGACAAAGCCATGATTCTCTCGGGAAATGTATCCGTGAAGGCACAGAATGGCGCCGTATCTCTCTCAACAATGAACGAGAGCATGGCTAAGGTTAAAGACAGTTCTAATGACATGATTTCCATCATTGAAATCATTAACGATATTTCCGACAGGATAAATCTTCTTTCTCTAAACGCGGCTATTGAAGCAGCAAGAGCGGGAGATTCCGGAAGAGGTTTTGCCGTTGTCGCCGAAGAGATATCCAAACTTGCAGACCAGACAGCATCAAGCACCAAAAATATTGATTCTCTTATAAAAGTAAATAATGAAGAGATATCTCTGGAAATCCAGAATATAAAAGTCACCACAAAAATACTTACCGAGATTATCGGCGGCGTTGAAAACATGAAAAGTGAAGTTGAGCAGATACAAACCACTACACGGGAACAAAAGATAATCGCCGAACAAGTAAGAAACAATGCCGGAAATATTTATAGCCGCGCTGAAAACATAAGCTCAACAGCAACCACACAGAAAAATGAAGTTGACCTTATCGGTCTGTCTATTAAAAATATAGGGGAACAGACAAAAGCTGTAATTACAGGATCTGAAGAGATCGCGGCAAATTCCGAAGACATTGCAAAAATGGCGGAAGTGCTTAGAGAAAAACTTTCCCTTTTTAAAATATAGAATTTAACGTTGATTATTATTTCAGTATTCTATATATTAAGATTACTGTTTTAAATTTTAAATACCGGAGGAGTATACATGAAAAAAATAGCTCTTATCTTTATTCTAAGCCTTTCCATATCCTGTGCAAAACAGGTTAAGGTTGACATGAAAATTCTCAGCTACACAGGAAAAGTTACCATAAATTCAATTACTGTTACAAAAATAAATAGTGTAATTAACCAGGGTGATGCCATTGAGACAATCGGCGAGTCCACCTGCGATATTATTATAAATGATAAAAATATTCTAAGACTTAAGCCCGATACAAAACTTACAATAAATATATCTGATAAAGAGAATACACTGCTTCTTGAAAAAGGTTGGCTTGCGGGAGTTACTCGCAGAGCTTTCACGAAAGAGGGCAAATTTCTTATCAAAACCCCCACTGTCGCAGCTGCTGTCAGAGGAACTTCGTTCTGTCTAAAGGTTGAAAACGAAAAGAGTACATACTTCTGCACATGTAACGGTTCGATAGAACTTACAGGTGAAAGCAGCAGCAGAAGTGAAACTGTTGAAGCAGCACATCACTCTGCGAGAAGATTCACAATTGATAAAATCGGTGCGATTATTCAGGATGACAACCCGGGTATGTTATATCATACCGACAGCGGAATTGTGGAGATTGCGAAAGTTATTGGCGAAACTATTGACTGGAGTAAGGCCGATACACATTAATTTTATATTATTTTAATTGAATAAAGAAGGCGCGAATATATATTCGCGCCTTCTTTATTCAATTAAAAATACTTGACCATTATTGCATACGGTACTTTATTTAGAATTAACCGAATTTATGATGGATAATTATGAAAAACTTTAGAAACCTGAACACTCTGATTGAAATGGCGCTTAGCGAGGATCTTCTTGATACAGGAGATGTCACCTCTGAGGCGATATTCAAAGATGAATTATACTCTTATAAACTTATGGCAAAGGAGAGCGGGATTCTCTGCGGGATAGAAATTTTTACCGCGGTCATGAAATTTATTGATAGCAATGTAACTGTAAAAAACTATTTCAACGATAGAGACACGATCAATCGCGGTGATATTATAGCTGATGTTTCAGGTCCTGTTGTATCCGTACTCAAAGGTGAACGAACAGCCCTGAACTTTATATCTCACCTCTCTGCTATTTCCACAAAAACCTCTCTATTTGTCAAACGTGCTGAAGGTAAAGTTATTATCATCGATACAAGAAAAACTCTCCCCGGTTACAGAGAGTTGCAGAAGTATGCGGTAAATTGCGGAGGCGGAGAAAACCACAGGATGGGTCTTTACGATATGGTTATGATCAAAGACAACCATAGTGATGCAGCAGGAGGGATCAGTGCCGCTGTTGAACGCGTAAAGGCAAAGTGGAGAGATAAATATAAGATAGAAGTTGAAACGCGAAACATGGAAGAGGTTAAAGAAGCTCTTAAGTGCGGTGTTGACAGAATTATGCTTGATAATATGAGCGACTCGGACATGGAGGAAGCTGTAGAATATATCGCTGGAAGAGCCGAAACTGAAGCTTCCGGCAATATGAATCTTCAGCGAATTAAAAGTACATCGCTCACCGGGGTTGACTATATTTCATTCGGCGAACTGACAAACTCTGTTAAAGCATTCGACTTCAGTCTTAAAGAAATAAAAGGGAAAGAATAAAGAATTTATATCCCCGCCGCCTTTGGCGGCGGGGATAATGGATTTTTTTATCACAAAAGAGTTTAGGAATTACTACTGAAAGCATAAACAAAGAAAGAACATAAAGGTGAAAATATGAGTTTTGAAAACTATACAGATGAAATGCTGAAGCAATATATAATCGACGCGAAAAAAAGATTAGGGAGCAGACTTGCTATTCCGGCTCATCACTACATCAACAAGGATCTGGTTGAGATTGCCGACTTTGCCGGAGATTCATACAAGCTTGCAGTTGATGTAAGCAGAAGCAGTGCCGAATTTATCGTCTTCTGCGGAGTCCGGTTTATGGCAGATGGCGCGAAGGTCCTTGCCGGTGAGAATCAGCATATACTTCACCCCGAGCCCGCCGCGGGATGCCCCATGGCAGAGATGATCGACGAAGAGACTGCGGAGAAGGCAGTTGAAATGATAAGTAAAGTCTGCGATAGAGAGATCATCCCTCTGGTTTACATGAATTCATATGCTGATTCAAAAAGTTTCTGCGGCCGTAAAGGTGGTGCCGTCTGTACAAGTTCCAATGCGGAAAAGATAGTACGTTACTATCTCGACAGGGGGCAGAGCCTCTTCTTTTTTCCGGACTATCACCTCGGTCACAATGTGGCGCAGCAGATCGGTATTGACGATTCACTTGTTGTTAAAGTAGGGAGAGACCTCACACTTCAGGATGGTAAAAATCTGAAAGAGGGCAAAATGTTTCTCTGGGACGGATTCTGTCCCATTCATCAGGAATTTGAAGATGAAGATGTTATACTGATGAGGAAAAACTATCCCGATGCAAAGATAATTGTACATCCTGAGTCGAAAAAGAGTGTTGTTAATCTTTCAGATATGTCCGGTTCAACTCAGCAGATATACAACCGTATTGCCGAATCTGCAGATGGGTCGGTATGGGTTATCGGTACTGAAACTACTTTTGTAAAAAGGATTGCCGATACATTTACAAATAAAACCGTTCTCCCCCTTAAAACATCACCATGCAAAAATATGGTTAAACTGACTCTGCGGAATACTGCTGAATCAATAAAGTCCGTTGAAGATTTTATTGCAGGCACAGGCTCTCTAAAAAATGAAGTCTTTGTTGATAAGAATCTTGTGGAGAATGCAAAAATTGCACTGCAGAAGATGATAGATATAGTTGAAGCCCCCTAAATCCCCCGGAGGGGGACTTGGATTATTGACTCTTGAAATTATTATATTCCAGGAGTCAGTTCAGGGATAGAATCAGCAAGCCTCATGAATGTGCTTTGCCCCTTCCGGGGGTGCGAGGGCTGAGAGGTTTGCTGCAAATCAGGAGATAAGTGATGAGACACCATTTTGATGCTGTTGTTGTCGGTACGGGTATTGCGGGTCTTACATGCGCCATACATCTGAAAAAAGCGGGACTCGATGTTGTTATAATGACAAAGGAGAGCCGCATATCTGAATCGAATACATTCTATGCTCAAGGCGGAATAATTGCCGCAAAAAATGATGACAATCCCGCTCTCCTCCGCGAAGATGTTCTTAATGCCGGTTGTTCATATAACAGAATAGATGCCGTTGATTATTTTGCGAAATCCGGTCCTCCCCTTGTATTTGATTTTCTCGTCGATGAGGTTGGTATTGAGTTCAGCACATCTGAAGGGGGAAATATTGATTATACTGAAGAAGCAGCCCACAGTGTAAGACGGATTGTCCACTTTGAAGATCACACCGGCGACAAGATTGAAGATTCTTTAATAGACCATGCAAAAAAACTTGGTGTAAAATTTCTGGTAGACTTTACTGCAATTGACCTTATTACAAACAATCACCATTCACGCAATACTCAGGAACTCTACCGGGAACGCGAAGTTATGGGTATCTACGCGCTAAACAATAAAAGATGCGAAACTGAAACTTTTTTTGCTCAGAGTGTTGTTATAGCAACGGGGGGTATAGGGAATATTTATTATCATACATCTAATCCCGAGTCGGCCACAGGCGACGGAATAAGCATGGCTTACAGAGCCGGCGCAGATATCATAAACGCAGAGTTTGTACAGTTCCACCCTACTACACTTTTCCACAAAGATATAAAAAGATTTCTTGTATCCGAATCTCTGCGTGGTGAAGGTGCCCGTCTTAAGGATCACGACGGCAACGAGTTCATGTATGAATATTCAGAGATGGGCGATCTTGCTCCGCGAGACGTTGTTGCGCGTGCGATATACGACCGGATGTCAAAGACCGGAAAAGAGTATATGCTCCTTGATATAGCTAATTACTATGAAGGGCACCTCCCACTTGAACAGCGATTTTCAAGAATTTACTCAACATGTAAAAAAGGGGGGATCGACATAACAAAGGAACCTATCCCCATTGTTCCGGCAGCTCACTACTTCTGCGGAGGGATAAAGGCTGATATTAAAGGTAAAACCTCTCTTAAAAATCTTTATGCCATAGGTGAAGCTTCCTGTACCGGACTTCACGGCGCGAACAGGCTTGCGTCAACTTCACTTCTCGAAGGCCTTCTCTGGGGTAAATCCGCCGCTGAAGATATTATTATTAAGCGTTATAAAATAAATAAAAGCCGGTTCAACAGCATTCCTGACTGGGAGAAACCTCTGTACACCGAAGAATTCGACCCGCTGCTTATAGATCAGGATATGAAGGCCATTCAGCTAACGATGTGGAACTATGCCGGAATAATAAGAACTGAAAAGGGGCTTAATCGCGCGCAGGCCGATCTGGACTACTATTCTCACAGGATAATGAGATTTTATAAAAGCGCAAAACTTCATAAGGACATTATCCAGCTCCGCAACGCAGTTGTAAGTTCACTTCTTATTGTTTCAGCGGCACTCCGGAATACGAAATCTGTCGGCTGTCATTATCTGGCAAAAACAGACAAAAACATAAAATGACCGGAACAATATTTATATGCCCTGTATGCTCCTCTCCTCTCGAAGCAGCGGATAAGGTATACAGATGTATAAACAATCATACTTACGATCTGTCAAAGGGGGGTTATGTCAACCTCCTCCTTGCCAATCAGAAGCATAGCCGTGAACCTGGCGACTCAAGAGAGATGCTGGAAGCCAGGAAATCATTCCTGAATAAAGGTTATTACAAACCCCTTGCCAGGTCCGCAGCGTCATTGATAATAAAATATAAGAGGCGTTCCATCATAATCCCTCATGATCAGAAACTTACATATTGTGCAAGACGAAATCTGATCTCCAACACTTCAATACAGCCATTCCTAATAGACTCAACGACAGGCTCTGACACTGGCGCTGACTCTTCAGCCGGTTTCAGCTCAATGCAGACATCTGTATCAGAAAGAGACCCGAAGTCATTAAACGGATCTGAAGAAAAAAACTCTTATAGTAATTATAACGGGCCTGTATTTACTATACTCGACGCAGGGTGCGGTGAAGGGTATTATACCGATTATATATCCAGAAACCGTTCCGTTAACCGGTCTGCCATGATCTACGGAATTGATATATCAAAGGATGGAATAAAATCAGCTTCAAAACGGAACAGCATTGTGAACTTTGCAGTGGCCGGGATATACAAACTCCCCGTTGCAGACAACTCTGTGGATCTGATTCTGAATATATTCGCTCCATTTGATGAAACGGAATTTGCAAGAGTTCTAAAAGATAACGGGAAAATTATATCCGTTGCACCAGGAGCTCACCACCTGTATGAGTTTAAAAAGCATCTGTATGACGATGTATATCTGAATGATGAAGAGTTTAAACTTTCAGAAAAATTCTGCATAACAGAAACAGTCCATATCAAATATGATGTGAACATTCACAATAAAGAAGATATTCAAAATCTTCTAAAGATGACACCATACTATCACAAAAGTCCGCCGGAAAGAGTTGAATCATTTTTAGATACAATTAAAGAACTGAAAACTACTGCGGATTTTATAATACGTGTGATAAAGAAAACAAATATCACTTGATATGAGAATCACACACTCTGATTGATGAATGTTTTTTCGCTTTAGCAATTTCAATCATTGTTTAAACCTGTTCATAATTAATTATTACTATTAATTATTTTCTCTTGCAAAAAAAAAGATTAAAATCAAAAATACATAATCATCACAACCCCCGGAGATCTTAATGAATAAAAAAATAATACTTTCATGGACAATATCAACAGTACTAATTATTGCTGTTTCCGCTTTTTTAATATACTCAAAAGAGAAAGCATTAACTGATTATGTTGCAGCTTATCAGGACATGGCGTACAAAGCTGAGAGAGGTTTTATTGAATCGATTCCAATCTACAGAGATTTTGCAACTCCCACAATGATCAGCGAGCTGACAAAATTTGACCTTAAAGATTCGGCTTCCGAAGCTTCAAAGCATGGCGTTATACCGCTGAAAAATATCGAGGACATCAACTCGAATATTAAAAGCGGAAAACTTGTCCCGGTTGATTCACCCGACGAAAAACTTTACTATTTTCACAATGTTCAAAAGGAGTACAGATATCTGACACCTGGAGGTAAACTGGGGCTTGAACTTGTCGCTGGCAGGTTTCAGCAGAAAATTCAAGAGCATAAACAGGGACTCCCCGTAGTTAAACTTGCAGTCTCATCTGTTATACGTACCGTTGACTACCAGGAGAAAATTTTCGGAAGGAAGTTTGTATCCACACACAGCTACGGCGGCTGTTTCGATATCTTTTTTGAAGACTACTTTGTTCAGCTTCCGGTCCCTGAAAACACCGGCAATACGGAAGAAAAGATCCGGAAAAGTCTTCACGGCAGAACAGGTTTTCTCATGGGTGATGCTCTCCGTGAACAGTTTCACACAATACTCATGAAGACGTTACTCGAACTGCAGAGAGAGAAAAAAATCTATGTGTTTTTCGAAGAAGAAAACAGATGCTATCATATAACCGTACTGACCCCCGCACCCCCAAAGGGGGCAAGTAATAATTAATGGTTATTAAAGTTTAATTAATTGAAATCAAGTATTCTATTTCAAAGTCCCCCTCCGGGCGATTTAGGGGGCCGTTGAGATTCGGGAGCTGTAAAGTTGTGTGCTTTTAAATTTGACATAATAAAATCTTTAACTTTAGAAACTCTAAACTCGCGCAGCACTCTCTCTTTTCTTTCTCAACAACTGAACAATTGCAATGATTCCAATTATTGAAAAACCTGTTAGGTCAGTATAGAAACCGGGATCAATGAGCATTAGCCCACCTGCTCCGATAGAGATTCTTTCAACAACATTCATATGAGTAAAGAAATAATTCTCCATAGCAGCACCAACCCCGACCATCCCTATAAGCGAAGTTAAAGTAATAACTGCTATCTGAGAAATTGAGGCGTCTATCATGAGGAGTGCCGGGGTGTTAACAAAAATATAAGGTATAATAAAAGCAGCTATTGCAAGTTTAACGGCAATAACCCCTGTCATCATAGGCCTCCCCCCTGCAATTGCTGAACCGGCATAAGCAGCCAGGGCAACCGGAGGAGTTATATCCGCAATAATCCCGAAATAAAAAACAAACATATGCGCCGCGAGAGCCGGAGCTCCAAGCTGTATTACCGCCGGCGCCATTATTGTTGAAGTTATAAGATAATTAGCTGTAGTAGGCACACCCATTCCAAGAACCAGTGATGCAAGCATTGCAAAAGCTAAAGTAAGATACTTGATCCCGCCTGAAAGCAGAAGCAGACCGGAAGCCATCTTTAAGCCAAGTCCTGTAAGAGTTACAATACCGACAATAATTCCGGCGACTCCACAGGCTACAGCGACTCCGAGTACATTCTTTGCTCCCATTTGAAGAGCCGATAGAAATTTATATCTAGTCAATCTTGTATTTTTTCTGAGCATTGATACAGCGATTGAAAAAATAATCCCGTAAAATGCCGCTTTAACAGGAGTAGAACCGCCGACAAGAAAATAAATAATAACGATAAGAGGTAGAAGAAGATGCCCCTTCTCTCTCATGACCAGTCTCATCTTCGGAAGCTCATCCTTACTCATCCCCTTCAGTCCGGTTTTTTTCGCTTCCAGGTGAACCATTATCCAGATACCGGTAAAGTAAAGAAGCGCAGGAATTATTGCAGCCTTAGCAACATCAAGATATGGTATCCCCAGAGCTTCCGACATGAGAAATGCGGCGGCACCCATAATAGGGGGCATGATCTGCCCCCCTGTTGAAGCAGCAGCTTCAACCGCTCCGGCAAACTCGGGACGATATCCGAGTTTCTTCATCATCGGTATTGTAAAACTTCCCGAACCCACAGTATTGGCAACGGAACTTCCGGAAACTGTCCCCATAAGCGCGCTTGACAGAACCGCCACTTTTGCAGGTCCCCCGGCTGAGCGTCCGGCAAGCGCATTGGAAAGATCAATAAAAAGTTTTGAGATCCCGGTCTCTTCCATGAACGCGCCGAACAATATAAAAAGAAAAATAAAAGTCGCGCAGACTCCAAGTGGAAGACCCAGTATTCCTTCAGTAGTAAAGAAAAGATGCGTGATAATTCTTTCCATTGAGTATCCTCTGTGATTGAGGAAACCGGGCATATAGGCGCCGAAGTACGCGTAGAGCATAAAGATAACTGATATAATTAAAATAGGGAGCCCCACAACACGTCTGCATGCTTCAAGAATAATCAGGATTCCCGCCGCACCAACTACAACATCAAGAGGGAGATAAGCCCCGGCTCTTGAAATGAGAGATTCATAGTTCCAGATAATATAACCCGTTGTTGAAACTCCTGCGCAAGCGAGGAAAAGATCACTCATTGTTATTTTATGTATTTTACCGCGGTGTGCCGGATAGAGCATAAAAACCAGAAAAAATACAAAACTAAGATGCACCGCTCTCTGAAGCTGAGCAGGGAGCATTCCGAATGCGGCAGTATATAAATGAAACAGTGAAAATGAAATTGAAATAAATGCAATGATCAATCCGGCTTTACCGGAAAGCTGTCTGTAGAAAGATTCCTTATCATATTTGGAAAGAATATCCTGAACTTTCTCTTTGTAATCGTTTTCATTATCATGTTCGTTATTATTCGCATCAGATTTCTTCATCTAATTCCTGCCCTGTTTCTTTAGAGTATATTTCAGTATCTAATCAAAAACCGGCGGTGTTTTATCTCCGCCGCGCCTTTGGCGCGGCGGAGAACAATTTTACCACTGGTTTTTGAGTAGTTACATATTTCAAGTACTGGTATACTGTTATTTTCTTTACTAAAAACTGAACACTTCTCTGCGGAGAGCAGAGTCTGCTCAGTTTGAAATCCTGTCCATTCATTAAAAAGTGATGATCCGCAATTACACCCACAAATAAAATAAATTTTTCGATACTGCTGTTGGAGTATGAAACTTCTATACGATCTTTAAAATATTCAAATTTATCACCGTCATCGAGGTTCGACGGAACCCCTGCTCCGAATGATTTAAAAATGCTTTTTTTAAGAATTATTCTAAAATCGTTATCCAGAGCAAACTGGTCTTCCACGGGACTTTTATTTACAGAATGTGTATATGTGACGCTGAATTTATCCCCGGGCATAACATCCGAAGAGTATAAAACTTCATCCATCTTATAATCGATAATTACAAACTGCCTTATCAATGGCAGTGAAACAAATAAAATGCAGACAAATGCCAAGAGGAATGCGGTATATATATACTTTTTTTTATGCCGGAGAGAGCTGACCCTCTCCGGCATAAAATCAGTTTCATTTGAACTTAGTTTTTTCTTAAATATTTTTATTTTAGAATTCCTTTCTCAACATAATATCTTTTTGCACCGGGATGAAGAGGAACAGATATTCCCTTAATTGCTTCGTTTATATCAAGCTCTTTACCTTTAGCATGCGATTTTGCAAGCTCAGCCTGATTTTCAAATAGAGCTTTTGTAAGATTATAAACTACGGCTTCATCAAGGTCATCTCTTACTATAAGAGTGGCTTTAACGGCAACAGTAGTCGCGTCAGCAGTCATCCCTTTGTATGTCTCTTTAGCTATTGTAAATGGTGTATAATATGGATACTGTTTTACAAGCTGTTCAATAGTTTTAGCATCAAGTGAGATCATCTTAATTTTCTGCATTGCGGTAATTTCCTGAATTGCGGCATTAGGAATACCTGCAGTTACAAAGAATCCGTCAATCTGTTTATCCTGATATGCATTACCTGATTCTTTAAATGAAAGATGACTCGCCTTTAAGTCTTCAAAAGTCAGATTAGATGATCCGAGTATCTGAACCGCATTAGCTTCAACACCGCTCCCTGCATCACCTACAGATATCTTTTTCCCTTTCATGTCGGCGATAGAATTGATTTTACTTTCGGGAGATACTGCAATCTGAACAACTTCCCTGTATAGAGTCGCAACAGTAGCAAGGCCTTTAATCTGTTTCCCTTCGAAAAGCTTTGTTCCGTTATACGCATAGTCAAGTACGTCATTCTGAACAATAGCAAGATCAGCCTCATCTTTACCTACCAGTCTGAGATTCTCACTTGAAGCGCCCGTAGCCTGAGCTGTAACATTCATATCCTTAACTTTTGTATTAAATATCTGCGCGATTGCACCGCCATAGGGATAATAAGTCCCTGAAGTCCCGCCGGTAGCTAGAATAAGGTTATTTCCTGATTTTTTACATCCTTGAAAAGCCATGAAAGATACTGAAAAAAGCAACACTGCAGCAGCTGATAAAAATTTTTTCATACACTCCGCCATCCTTTATTTAATAATTTAAGGCTACAGGAAATAACTTCTAAGAACTGAATATTCTGAATGAAATTATATTTTATGCAGCCGGCATTTATAAGATAAATGATAACTGAGATATAGTAATGTCAATAATTATTTGAATTTATAGGAAGATAGAAGATACTATTATCAATAGGTAAAATATTGAATTACAATCCATGTTGCTCCAATTGAGGAAAAAACCGGCAAGATAAGGCCTCCAGCCAGCCAAGCGGTTAAAGCAGCCGCTGCGACACCGGCAATTCCGGCAGCTGGATTATCCGGAAATGATGTAATAATGCCGGGCAGTATAAGAGCCCCAAGCGCGGCTATGGGCATGTAATCAAGAAATCTTTTTAAATACGGCGGCAGATCATCTCCGATAGAAAATAAAAAGGGAATTACCCTCAAAAGATAGTTAACTGCACCACAGGCCAGTATTATGACCAGTGTTTCACTTATCATAGAACCTCCTCAGCAGTCTGTCCGGATACATCATCATCTCCACCTTCATCCTCTTTGAAAACCGCTGCAGCAACTGCGGTTACAGCAAGCATGGAAATCACAATGGACCACCCGGCTGATATATGCCATCCGTAGTAAAGAACTGTATTCAAAATACCCGCGGAAACAGAAAGAACAACAGCTCTATACCCCTTCTTTATCTCAGGAATAAGAAGAGCCGCAAAGAGCGCGAAAAGCGCACCGGACATGGCATCCTGCAGAGACCGGGGTAAAAAAGCTCCGGCAGTTACTCCGGTAAGTGTTCCCGCAGCCCAGCCGGCCCAGGAGACAATCTGAAGCCCGTACATAAAAGAGTTCGAAACCTCACCGGGTTTAAGAGACGCAACTGAGAAAATTTCATCGGTAACTCCAAATGAAATTAAAGCTTTATCTATATTGTTTTTAAGTCCGAGTTTTCTCGCAAGTGATGCGCTCATTATAAAGTATCGTAAATTCATAAGGAGAACTGATATAACAATCTCCCCCATGACTGCACCCGATGCAATGAGGTTAATGGCCATAAACTGCGCGGCGCCGGTAAGGTTTGTCATTGAAAAAAGTACAGCCTCAAGAGGTGTCAATCCTGCTGAAAGCGCAAGAATTCCAAATGCGACGGAAGTTGTAAAGTACCCGATAAATATCGGAACTGCACTCTGTGCACCGGAGATAAAGTCAATTATGGTATTATTTTTAATATTTGAACTCATATCATTTTCTGATTCAGCCTATTAACCACTCTTAAAATAATTATAACGGAATGTCAAGGGAACTATTATAAATTTGAAACTCCGCCCCCTATCCGCCTGGTTCGAC
>JBBRFT010000034.1:0-22317 GCA_038241375.1 Spirochaetota bacterium | reverse complement strand
CATGAAAAGAGAGTTTTTAAAATAGGAAAAATTGAATCCTGAAGGGATTTATGCCGATAATGTATTTATGAAAACTACCCGTATAAAATTAATTATAATTCTTCTGTTTATAACTCAGTTTCTGGCACCGTCGCGTAATGCCTCTGATGTTATGGTAATTACTGATCTTCCTGCTTCTTCTCTTTATAACGCGGTAAAGAGGACGATGCCCGATGGCACTACTGGTTATGTGATAAAAGATATAAATTATTCCGAAAATGCAGATCCCTTCTCAACTGATATTCTTTTAAAATTTGATAAAGAATCGGAACGATATGTTAAGGATGATTCAGGGAAATATAATATCTATTCCGCTAATTACCAGTTTCTGAAAGAGGGCGTCGGGAATGGCTGCGCTTCTTTTTTTAAAAATGATCATGGGGTAAAAATTAATACATCTGAAGGTTTATGGCTCGGAAGTGTTGAAGATCTCGGTTCGTTTAATATTGAGTTCAGGTTTAAAGCTGCAGAGCTTAGTAGTGGCGGTATTCTTTTTTCAAGGGTGGGGTACTTCTCCGGGGTCAAGAAAGGGATTGAGGTAAAGCTAAAAGACCGTAGTATCACCGCTCATTTGTATAACATGTTCAGAAAACCTGATGGTACACTAAAAAGCGTTTCACTTGTAAGAGGGGTGAGGCTGAATAAAGGTGAGTGGTATCATTTCAGTTTGAGTTTTGACAGAGGTACCGGCAAGCTTGCTAAATATATCAATGATAATGAAGATGATGTTGTTTATATGACATCATCAGGCGGAGCCTTCAGTGATGTTTATCCCCCGTTATTCGGATATATAGACAGCGAAGACGGAAGCAGCCGCGGTACAGATCTTCCTCTTGCTGTAATCGGTAAAAATTATAGCGGGCTGATCGATGAGTTCCGTATTTCCTATATGCATTATAAAGATCTGAAAGATAACAGAGATATTGCAATTCAAAAATACAAAGGTTCAGAATATGCAGGCCGGGTTCCATATAACAGGGAGGGTGTTATCACCAGTCCTGTGAGTGAACTCCCTTCAACTGGGACATCAATAACAGATTTCATGTGGGATGAAATTATAAATTCCGGTACATTTATCTGGATGGAGATGCGTGTTTCTGACCGGTTTTTCAGCGAAAAGGACTCTTCTGTTAAATGGTATAAGATTAAACCGGATCAGAGAAAGATCTTTATGATGAAGGGTGATGATGGAGATTATCTTCGCGGGAAATATTTCCAGTGGAGGGCGCATCTTGCAGCATCTCCAGAAGGGGACCGGTCTCCTGTGATGAAAAAGGTTGTTGTTAAATACAAGGCCGATTATCCGCCGATTGTTCCTCTCGGGTTTGAAATTGGTGAAACAGGGGACAGTTCTATTACGCTTAAGTGGAAAAGAAATGTTGAAGCAGATCTTGGCGGATATAAGATATATTATGGTACAAAAAAAGGGAAATACGATGGAATTATTACTGTAGTTAATGGCAGAAAAATTGATAATCAGATGGTGCAGGGTAACTACATTACAGTCCGTATCGATAACGCGGTGATTGAAGAGAATAAGCAGCTCGACAGCCGTAATGTTCTGATCTATCCCTCACTTGAAAATACAGTACTCTACTACTTTTCGGTAACATCCTACGATGCATATAAAGAGAATACAGTTTACAATCACGAGTCAGAACTTTCACCTGCAATTCAGGCGCGGCCTTTTGCCGGGAGTGATATCAGGTAGAATAGAAGTGTACCGCCCCCACTGTCGCGATGCGACATCTCCCCCATGAATGGGCGGAGAATAAAAGCGAAATATTTTGAGTATCCCTTTCTCCCATTCATGGGGAAAGGTGCCCGCCCCCACTGTCGCGATGCGACATCTCCCCCATGGATGGGAGGAGAATAAAAGCGAAATATTTTATGTATCCCTTTCTCCCATTCATGGGGAAAGGTGCCCGTCAGGGCGGATGGGGGCGGGGCTAACTTTTTAATTTCCTTATTGACTGATGATATATTGAATTTTAAGTGGTTAATTACCTTAATATTGCAAAATTTACTGCCGACAATAAAAAATGAAAACTGATAATGAAATGGAAATAAAAGGTTTAAAAATTCCCGAAGAGTTTTACGACCGGTTGAGCGAATTCATCAACACCTTCAATAAGAACGGTTTTGAATGCTACCTCATCGGCGGTTGTGTCCGTGATCTTATACTCGGTTATGAAATATATGATTACGACTTTGCTACAAACGCAAGGCCGGAACAGGTGATGAAACTTTTTCGCAAGGTGATTCCCACCGGGATTAAACATGGTACAGTGACAGTTCTTATTAAGGGACTGGAGTTTGAGGTTACAACTTTCAGGTCTGACGGCACCTATCTTGACGGAAGACGTCCCGAACAGATTCATTATGCCGAATCGCTCGATGAAGATGTTATGCGTAGAGATTTTACAATTAACGGTCTTGCATATGATTTCAAGAAAAATGAAGTCATTGATCACGTGGGTGGGCTTGAAGATTTGAATAATGGAATTATTCGGACTATTGGCGACCCTATTGAAAGGTTTAGCGAAGACGGTCTCCGTACCTTCAGGGCTTGCAGATTTTCGGCGAAACTTGGATTTGAAATTGAAGAGAAGACCTTCGAAGCTATAAGTGAAACTCTTAATATTTCGGCAATGGTTTCTGCTGAAAGAGTCCGGGAGGAGCTGATGAAGCTTCTTACTTCAGGACTCCCCTCTGTTGGATTCGAATGTATGAGAAAGTCGGGTCTTCTTAAACTCTGGCTGCCCGAACTTGACAGCTGTTATGATATCGGTCAGAATAAATTTCATGTTCATGATATATATTACCATAGTCTTTATTCCTGCGATGCTGCACCATCGGATAAACCTCTTATACGCCTTGCAGCACTTTTTCACGACATAGGAAAGGTTAATACCAAACGTGTTGGAGATGACGGAGATTATACTTTTTACAACCATGAAGTGATTGGTTCGCGTCTTGTGAAGAAGATTCTAAAAAGACTTAAGTTCTCAAATGCTGAAATTGAAACAGTGAATAATCTTGTAATAAACCATATGTTTCATTACACCGATGACTGGAGTGACGGAGCGGTGCGTAGGTTCATGAGGAAAGTAGGAGTTGAAAATATTCCCGATCTGTTTACACTCCGCGAAGCAGATAGAATTGGAAACGGTTCACGTTCGGGGCTTCCTCAGCCCATAATGATTCTTCAGTCCAGGATTGACCGGGTAATTGAAGCTGAAAACGCGATTACTGTAAGGGATCTGAATATAGACGGAAATATTCTTATGAAAAGATTTGATCTCAAACCGGGGCCGATTATCGGCAGAATACTTCACGAACTTCTTGAAATTGTCCTTGATCATCCCGATATGAATACAGAGGAGATACTTCTGGACAAATCTGTTGAGATTTACAACAGTTTAAAAGAAGAGAGTCAGGGCTGATTCTGCGTCACCTTCTCGGCCAGAATCTTTCTGTGTAATTGTAAATCTTATGTAGAATGAATTTTTCTCTTTCTTATACTTCAGGTTTACAGAACCTCCATGAGCGGACTCATTGAATCGTGTAATTGATGAGTGCTCGGATGCCGGCGTTATCATTGCGTAAAAAGGGTTCTCTCCATTTATTATAATTCGTGTATATCCCAGTGACAGGCTCATATAGCCCGAAAACATATATTTCATCTCACAGCCTCCAAGTCCGGAGATGTAATCATCTTTTTTCTGAGCAGATGATCTGATTTTTAAATATATCCGGTCGGATGCAGAGAGAGCTGCTGAAAAATTACCCTGATCAATCGGAGTATCCCTGTCGGAAGAGTAGTATTCCCTTCTTTTAAAATTCATGTCGATATTCAGTTTTCTGATGTTCAGAGCCGCGAAGATCTCCTCTTCAATTGATCCTTCTATATACTTTTTATTATATCCGGGAACGAGATCTTTTTCGGTGTAAATTATAAATCCGGTTTTGAAAATTTTATGAGGGAAGATTCCGCACTTAAGTTCCCATATTCTTTCCGGCGTCCTGCTCCCGGATGAATGTTCAGAGTTAAAATTGTATCCGCTGTTTTTACCTTTCATTGAAAAGTTCATAAGACGATTCTGAATTCCCGCTCCCCATGACATTGCATAATCCGTTATGACCTTACTTCCTATAACAGATGAGAATGCGGGTTCGATGAAAAGAGAGATGTTATTGTCAGCATACTCCGCAAAAAAGCCGCCGTGTTTCATAAGGTCTACTCCATCTTCTAAGTAATATTTATTTTTATCCCATAGTATATCTTTACCTGAATCTCCTTTAAGATCTGTTTCAAAATAGTAGAGCTGAAGATTAAATAAAGACAAAGTCTGAAAGCCGAATACTCCACCATAATTAATTATATTTACCGGCTCTGTGTTGTTCCCGCTTTTCTCTATTTTTGAATTTAAAGAGAAGAGAGATGAATCTATGGTGCCGGATTCGAGTGATAGACTGGAGATGAATCTTCTTTGAATTGAAAAGAACGGTATGAAATAAATTTTTACATCTTCAAATGATTTATAACAATCAAATACAGTCCCGTATAAAGAATACTGAGGATTGCCGCTGCTGGAAGGGGTGATTGTCTGTTCCTTTGCTATTGATATTTTTTTAGAGAAGGGATCACTTGATGAGTATGATTTTTTCCCCATCATCAGCCCTGAGCCGAAATGAAGATTGTAATTCCCCGCTGTAAAGTTTATAAAGTCAGATATCCTGTTTACCTGGAGATTCCATGTATAAGAAAAAGTTTCATTATCAAGATTTCGTATTGCAGTATAATTAAAACCGAATGTGTTTGAAATATCAAGCACTGCCCCGCCTCTTAATATAAGATTATTTTTATCATCTTCGTAATTGATAATTTCCCGGCTTACTCCCGTTTTTATACCGATAGTATAATCCTGACTCCACACTGTTGAAGGGGATGTAATGTAAATTGTTGCAAATAACAATAATATGTTAATCCGGCAATTTTTTTGGGAAGAGATTATTTTGAGCATACTTTCTCTATGATTTTTTTCTGTTCATCTGAAAATGAATTATCATTAAATAATGTGCTGAGAAATTCGTCGCGTTTTACATTTTCAGAGAGTTCGCTGTAGTTGATCGCTTTTGAAGCGGGGATTCCCATATCTATAAGTTCGCGGAATTTTGATTTTATTCTTTCATTGCGAGGCGGAATTTTAATAAATTTTTTCTTTTTGAAAGTAAATTTTTTATTCCCATCTTTGCTTCGCGAAGTTCTCTCGAGACCGTAAACATTCTTTTCAAGATTTTTAATCTCATCGCCGGTAAGTCCGATCTGCATCAGACCTTTTTCTGTAATCGGACCGATTTTTTCACGGAATAGAATTATACGTTCAGCTGATCGAAGGGATAATCCGTCGATTGATTTTATATCATCAAAGGGTGCGGTATTAATATTAACTTTTTTATGTACTGATCTGAACATCGGTTTTCCATAATCCAGGCTTTCGATTTTACTTTCAGGTGCATAGGTAATCCCGATTGAATGTGTATAGCCGAGGTATGGATGAAATTTTAATCCGTATGAAATATAGAAGTCTTTAGCCAGTATTCCCATGGCTGCCGAAAAGGAGGAGTTCTCACGGCAGTAACCTCCTTTTACCGAAAAGAACGGTGCGGGATTTATTACAGCGGAGAATGTGTTTGCGTACAACGCTGCTGTTTCTGTGACATTCCATGCAAGGGAGAAACCTTTTCCCGGCTTAAAAAGAATCCCGGCTGAGCGCTCGGGGTATATTATTTCACTGTTCTGTTTGCCTGCGAGCGCTACAATCCCAGTCTGATGAAAAGCAGCGTTTATCCATGGCAGAGGCGCCAGGAGTATTCCGAATCCAGCTTCCGGTATCTGTTCATCCTGATATATATCTTCGATTTTAATTTTCAGCCAGTGTATATTTCCCGTTATACCTGCGTTGAGAAAAGAGAAAACAGAATAACCTGCGCTTAATGAAAATGTATTCTCTTTGTAAAAGTCGGAACCAAATGAGTTCCACGAAGACTGTATACCGAAATCTCCTGAACCGTATTGAAGTGCTAAGCCGGTTGTAGTAAGAAGTTCATTTGAGTATGGTCTGCCGGCGTTGCTGTTTGCGATGAATCCATCAGCAAACGGGAGAAGTGCTGGATTCAGCATCACAGCGGGTGACGAGAAATCATGGATTGCACTTTGATGGGGGAACAGTGAATCGGGATCTCCGGTTTTATATTCAAAGGCGCCCTGATAGACTAAGGCGGCATATATCAGCAGAGTAATTTTCATTATTTTTTCCTAACGATAACGAGGAAAACATTTGCTGTTTCTGAACTTGAACTTTTTCCGGCAGCTTCAATCAGAATTGTATAAAGACCTGTCATCGTCTTTCCGCGGAGTCTGTTATCCTGAATACAAAATGAAAAGCAGCCGGGTGATAGATTCTCTTTCAGTTCCGATGAGAAGATTGTAAATCCCGTAGAGTTGAATATTCTGACTTTAATGCTGCATGTTTCATATAGAAAAAGCGGTACTATTATGCTGCTGTTTCCGTAGCGGTGTGAGATTTTTTTTAATTCAGGGCGGAATAGCCGTCTCTTTCCTTTTTCCGCATTTGTTATGTTTTCCCGTCCGGGTGTAGCATAGGGCGTTATTTTGAAATCGTTAAGTGTGTTTGTATCAGCACCGCTTATTCTTGATATTGTAGAGTATGAGTTTAATCCATCCTTCCCTATATCAACGGCGCACTCCTGGATATTGGAAGAGCTGCATTTTTCCCACTCCCCTGCTGCTGAAGCTGCATTTATATATCCCGCGATGGTACTGTTAATAGAGCCGTCCCGATTGCTGAAAGCTGCAAAGTCTACGATACCGCCGTTTGTATGCAAATCATCACTGTCTATTGATACTGAACAGTCAGTATTCCATAAACCGTAGTTTACGCAGTAGAGATCAAGTATTCCGTTTCTATTTGTGTCTCCGGTTAAATCTGTTTCATCTTCAATCGGATACGGCGTGAAGTGGATTACCGCGAATCTGTCATCATATGGTGTTTCAGGAATATCTCTGTTTCTGAGGGTTACGGGAGAATTAGAAATTTTTTCATTTGTACCGTAATACATTGTGACAAAGTACTGTGATATGTCGTATGATTCAGTATCTGGTGATAGTGTTATCTCTATCCAGTCACTGCTTCCCCCTGCCGAGATTTCATTAATCAATGGTCCTGCGTAGGATAGTGAAGAAATTATAAGAAAAAGAGAAATGATAGTAATAGTTTTCATCTGGCACCGGAATTATTGTTTTATACTAATACGATTGAAACCGGTAATTGATAAAAATTTTTTATAATTTTTTTGTTTTTTTATTAATATTTTATGCTGGAAAAAATCCTTGATTAATGCCTGCTTGAATATTTAGTAGTAATTTATCAATAAATATGAATAATTGTCATTTCCGCCCGGTTCTGCACATGGGAAATTTGTTTACCTGTAACTGCTGATCTCTAATAGCTCGAAATTTTTATGAATAATCTGGAGAAATATATATGATGGATATAGATGATATAATGAATGACGGCAGTGAATTTACAATTGATGCCGATCTCCTGGAGGGGGATCTTATTTCACTTGATCATATTCTTCCTGAACAGCTCTACCTGATACCAATCAGGTATCGTCCGATATTTCCAGGAATTGTTACACCTCTGATAATATCTCATGGAAGATTTACAAAGATTATTGACCGTGTATTGAATGAATCGCGAACAATAGGTCTGGTTCTCATTAAGGATGACGAGAAGGGAGAGATTAATTTTGAAGATCTTTATACACATGGTACAGCGGCGAGAATTTTAAAAAAAATTAATCTCCCCGATGGCGGAATTAATGTTCTTATAAATAGTGTTAAAAGATTCAAGATAAAGAGCTCAATTGAAAATAAAAAGAATCTTCTTGCTGAAGTGGAATATCTCGATGATATAACTGACAAAAAAGCGAAGATGGAAATTAAGGCTTATACCCGTGAAGTTTTATCCCAGCTTAAACTTCTATCAGACAATAATCCTCTCTTTACAGAAGAGATGAAACTTACAATGCTTAATGTTGAAGAGCCGGGGAAAATTGCCGACTTTGTAACTTCGCTTCTTAATATTGAAAAACATGAGTATCAGGATGTACTGGAAACGATAAATGTCCGTAGCCGTCTGGGGAAAGTTCTTCATCTGCTTCATAAAGAGATGGAGGTTGTGGACGTTCAGAAAAAAATTCAGCATCAGATCGGCGAGAAGATTGACAAGCAGCAGAAAGAGTTTTTTCTTCGTGAACAGCTGAAGGCGATCAAGGTTGAGCTTGGCCTGGAAGAGGATGAAAAAAGCGCCGATGTTAAAGAGATGCGAAGAAAGTTTGAAGAGCTCAAGCTTAAAGGTGAAGTTCACGATAAACTTGTTGAAGAGATTGACCGTTTTACATTTATGGAACCGTCGTCTTCTGAATACTCTGTAGCGAAAAATTATATAGATACAGTACTCTCACTCCCGTGGAGTAAAGCAACTGTTGATTCAATAGATCTGGATAGAGCTGAAAAAATACTCAATCGTGATCATTACGGCCTTGAAGATGTGAAGCAGCGTATTCTTGAGTTTATCGCCTTAAGAAAAATAAAGCCCGACGCTCGAGGGTCGATTATCTGTCTTGTGGGACCTCCTGGAGTGGGGAAGACATCCCTGGGGAAGTCCATTGCCGCCGCTCTCAACATAAAATTTTTCCGCATATCGCTTGGCGGAATGAGAGATGAAGCTGAAATCAAGGGGCACAGAAAAACATATATTGGTGCCATGCCGGGTAAAATTATACAGGGACTTAAAATCAGTAAAACAAATAATCCGGTTTTTATGCTCGATGAGATAGATAAAATGGGTCAGAGTTTTCAGGGCGATCCCGCCTCGGCACTTCTTGAAGTTCTTGATCCGGAACAGAATGTTGAGTTTAGAGATTACTATCTCGATCTCCCCTTCGATCTTTCTGATGTGCTTTTCATTACTACTGCAAATACTCTCGACACGATTCCGCAGGTTCTAGCCGACAGAATGGAGGTTATCCGTCTTTCCGGTTATATTGCCATGGAGAAGTATGAGATTGCAAGAAAGTATCTCCTCCCCAAACAGCTGAAGATGCATGGTCTTAAGAAAAACAGTGTAAAGATAGAAAAGAACGGTTACATGAATATAATCAGCGGATGGGCCCGGGAGTCGGGTGTTCGTAACCTTGAGCGTAATATAGAAAAAATATGCAGGAAGACAGCAACCCTAGTGGCCAGAGAGAAGCCCATACCTGAAACAGCTCTCACCGATGAGCAGATAAGAGAGTATCTAGGTATTGAGGTTTATCATGAGGAGGAGAAACTTCTGATAAATAAACCGGGAATTGTCACAGGTCTGGCTTGGACCTCTCTAGGAGGCGTCACTCTTACTATTGAGTCCATAGCAGTAAAAGTTAAAAGCGGTGCCGGATTGAAACTTACAGGTCAGCTTGGGGACGTGATGACCGAGTCGGCTAATATCGCCTATACTTATATAAATCATTTTCTGGAAGATGACGAAAAAGCCAGAAATATTTTTGATAATTATCTTGTCCATGTGCACGTCCCGGCAGGTGCAACTCCCAAGGATGGTCCTTCCGCGGGTATTACCATAGCTTCGTCAATTTATTCTATGATAACAGGAAAAATGGCCGGTAATGATGTTGCCATGACAGGGGAGCTTACACTTTCGGGCAAAGTTCTCCCCATCGGCGGACTGAAAGAGAAGGTCATTGCCGCAAAAAGGGTTAATATAAAGCATATAATTATACCTTCTGATAACAGGAAAGATCTTGAAGATATTCCGGAATATATAAAAAAAGGGCTGACATTTCACACTGTTAGTGATATAGTAGAGGTACTGGATATATGTTTTAAGAAAAAGAGATGATTTTTCTAAAACATCTAATATAATGGATATCCGGTTTTAAAAAGTAAGAAAAATAGGCAGGGGGGCTTTAGTTATTATGGAATTTTTTAATCTTATTGAGATGATAGTTAAGGATATTGTTGATGAAGTACTTGCGAAAGAAGAGGACTTTAAAAATATAAAATATCATAGAAATGACATAATAGCATATGTATTGAACAGGGTACCTCCGAGATATGTAACAGGCGAAAGGGGGATTATTCACAGCAGAATTGACCCCAGGCTTAAATATCAGCAGCATACCGATATTCTCTTTCTTACCTATGAAGCAATAGGTCTTTTTTCGAAAAGAAGAACGACAGAGATTGAAGAGACGAGTGGTGATAGTGAAAAACTTTCCGGCCTTATACCGCATATGATAGGGGAGGCTCTTGAAGAGACTACACTTTCTGTTATTTCTGATCTTAAGATAACGCTTTTATATAATGACAAGCCGGCTGAGATGATGGATCTTGGATGGAAAAATCCTTATGTTGCCTCAAAAGCTACAAGAGGATATTTTCATTTCTGGCCGAGATATGTTCAGGATACAATGAGCTCAAGTGATTATGTTGAATTTACTCTGGTTTTTGAGCACCCTAAATTTGAAAACCGATCTGTCAAGGTTCGGTCTAAAGTGAATAAGAAAAATGATCTGGGGAATACCCAGTCTATCCCGCTTGTTCTTCTTAAACTCAAAGAGGGGGTCTCTTCAGAGTTTTTATGTGAGGATTAAGCTGTCTGTTCTCTCTTTTTCTCACGTTTTACTTTAAAGAATTCACTGAGCAGTGATGAGCATCTGTCCCGGAGAACGCCGGACTTTATTTCCGGGATATGGTTCATTCTGCTGTTTCCACATATATCAAATACTGTTCCGCACGCACCGTATTTTGCATCTTCAGCTCCGATAATTACACATTTTATTCTTGAATGAACTATGGCTCCGGCGCACATGGCGCACGGTTCTTTTGTTACATAAAGATCGCAATCAGTAAGTCTCTCATTATTCAGAAACATTGATGCGTTCCTGATAGCAATTATCTCGGCATGGAGTGTAGGGTCACTTTTTTCTCTGTTTTCATTTGACGCCGCGGCGATGATATTCCCGTCTTTGACTATTACAGCACCAACGGGAATCTCATCTCTCCGGTAAGCTTCAAAGGCAAGTGAGAGAGCGTGTTCCATATACTCTTCGTCAGTCATTGTTATTTGCATTTATTGATTATAATATCAGCAAGTTTCCGCTTCGGAACATAATGAGTTCCTTCGCTGTCGCGATAGTATTTTACATCATCACCGTTATCAATCTCTTTTATTACAACTTTTTCAACGGGATAGCCCAGTGCTATAACAAGTTCAATTGTATAATCATCTGATATTTTAAGTTTGGCCGCAAGCTCTTCTCTGTCGATATTACCGATAATGCATCCGCCCATTTCTTTAGATGCTGCACCCAGCAATATAGTCTGAGCGGCAATACCGTGATCCCATTTTACATTAGGTGAAATGGTTTTATCGGAAAGAATTACAATATATGCGGAAGGTCTTTCTCCCTCTACCGGACCGTCCCATTCTGGAAAGTAACCTGCCCATTTCAGATAAGGGAATACTAAATTGCGCTCAGCGTACTCTACAATATAATATTTAAGAGGCTGCAGATTCGAGCCTGATGGTATAAGTCTTGCATTATCAACCAGCTTCAGAAGAGTCAGCTGCGGGATCTCTTTGCTTTCATCAAATCTTCTGTAACTTCTATTACGTTTAACTATTTCATGAAATTTCATAGTTTACCTCTTTTTTATAAGTTAGTGTAATTTGATTACATAGATAGAAAATGGTCAAGAAAAAATGTTTAGTCAATTTGGTTGTATGGGCAATAGTTTAAGAATCAGTGGTATTTTGTCTTGCCGAGCAACAGCGAATCGGAGAGCAATTTCGCCAGAGAGTTACCTGTTCGTATTATTTTTTACTTCAGGCTGTTTTGTAAAATATAAGTTTAGGAAGACTGTTTACAACCATGGATTGAGAAGATTAACACCTGTATGTTTAAAATCCGAAGTGTTTCTAGTAACAAGAGTAAAATTAAATTCTATAGCGGTGCATGCAATCAGTGAATCGATTACCGGTATCTGTATTCCAGATTTCTGGAGTCTTGCTCTCTCTTCTCCCCATCGTAGGGCTATATTGTCATTAACTTGAAGTGTTGAATTTTTATATGCATCAATGATTTTGCTGAACCAGATTATGAGATCATTTTTTTTCTTCCCGTCGGGGAGAACACCTATTCCGTATTTTAATTCTCCAAGGGTAAGAGATGATATATATATATCTTCCTCTTCACAATTGGAAAACCAGTCTAAAACATTCTTATCCGGTTTTTTTGAAATAAGTTCAGATATTACACATGTATCTAAAATATAACTCATAGAATGATATCCTTTCCGTAATCTTCATCTCTTGGAATGTTAAGGTTTAAATCTTTATGTGGTCTATTTAGCAGAAGTTCTTTTTTTGATTTCCCTTTTCGTATTTTTTTGTCATATGTTTGAACACTTATTAAATAGGCTACGGGTTCACCGTGTCTGGTGATTAATTGAGGTTCCCCTTCAACTGCGTTGTTTATGACTTCAGAGATACAATTTTTTGCAGTTTGGATTTGCCATGTGTTTTTTTTCATATCTGTTTTTTCTTCTGGTATAAAATTTTAATCTAGACTGTCTGGCTTGTATATATCAAAAAGACACTCAATGTCAACATGTTTTTTATTAATCTCCTGCTGTTATTATCGATAGCGAATTATTTTTGGGAGTGCGTATGCTCCGCATACGCTGAAAATGGGGGATTATGGGGCGTTGCCCCCGTAATCCCCCATTTCGGGCACAGTGAGAAGCGCTGTGCTTCCGGGAATAGTTTTTGAGATTGTATATAACAAAAAATCCGGTTTATTTTATTGACTCATTGTAATTCTTATTTTTAGATAGTTACAGGGACTAATGATTTTAAGAAAGCAAACCTATGGATAGTATGAAAAATATAATAGCCCGATTTGTTATTTCAATTTTTATCTGTATCTTTTTTATTCAGCCGTCTTCTGCTTCGGGCAGCTCTGTGAAAGAAGTTATTGCATATAATACTTCAGGTGAAATAACTGTTTATCCGGGTGAAAAATATATAACTGTAATTGCCGTAGAGATTCCTGATGATTCATATATTTATGCAAATCCCAAAGGGAAAGGTATAGGTAAATCTACTGAAGTAATATTTGAGGAAAAAAACTATATTCAATCTTGGGAAGTCCGTTATCCTCAGGGAGAAAGTTATCTTGCAAAGGGTGATACCGACACTGTAAACAGGTACACGAAGATTGTACGGTTCCCCGCAGCCATTATTTTAAGTGATAAAATTTTACCGGGAGATTATTCGATCAACGTCGAAATGTCTGCACTCATGTGTACCTCCGATGCATGTCTCCCTGTTGAAAGAACTGTTAATATTCCATTTCAAGTAAAGAGAAGTAAAGGAAATCCATCCTCTTTAAAAATGAACAGTATAAGTGAATTCTTATCTCTGAAGAAAAGTGCTGCTGCGGTTATTTCTTCGGGAGATAAAATTGCCGAGGTTATCAGAACGGGTGATGATCCCGGAATTCCCGAAAATATTGAGTTTACTCCGCAATATCCTGAAGGTGAAATCACAGGTATAGTCAAGGCTATACTTTTTGGTCTCATTGCCGGATTTGTCCTTAATTTTATGCCATGCGTACTCCCTGTTGTCAGTCTTAAAATAATGTCATTTGTAATGAATGCCGGTGAGAACAGAAGGGTTATTGTTACTCAGGGTTTTCTTTTTTCTGCTGGTATTATTGTCAGTTTTCTTATTCTTGCGGCACTTGCGGCATTTTCCGGTCATCAATGGGGAGCACTGTTTCAGGATCGAATTTTTCTTATTTTTATGACATCTTTTATTTTTGCAATGGCTTTATCGCTCTTCGGAGTGTTTACTTTTAATATACCTTTCATGGCCGGGAGAGCCGTTTCAAGAACAAGAGGGATTTATTCAGATGCTTTTATTAAGGGGATATTGGCTACATTTCTGGCAACTCCCTGCAGCGGGCCATTTCTTGGAGGAACACTGGCATGGACATTGACCAGGCCGCCCGGAGTTATCTTTGTAGTATTTTTATCAGTCGGCATGGGTATGGCGCTCCCTTATATGCTCCTTGCTCTGAATCCCTCATTGCTTCGTTTTTTACCAAAACCGGGAGTCTGGATGAACAATTTTGAAAAGGCAATGGGATTCCTTTTAATGTTTACTGTTGTTTATCTTCTGGGAATTCTTGATGGTTCAGGAAGGATGGGTCTTATTCTTTTTCTTCTGTTTTTATCTGTGGGATTATGGCAGTTCGGAGCATTCGGATCAATTATTTCTGAAAGATGGAAAAGGATTGTATCATTTATTATATTACTGATAATTGCGGCCGCGGGATATGGTTTATCCTTCAACTATTTTTATAAAGAGAAAGTTTTATCCTATGAAAAAATCAGTTTCAGTACGGATAGAATTTTACAGAACAGGGACAAGGGGATAATTACAGTTCTTGAATATACTGCTGACTGGTGCCCGAATTGTTCACTAGTTGAAAAACTGGCTCTTCAGAACGATGAAGTTCAGAAACTTTTCGCAAGGGACGATATTGAGTTCATGGTGGCGGATTTAACTGTCAAGAATCTTCAGGCCGAATCGCTAATGACAAGACTTGGGAGCAAGTCTATTCCGCTCCTTGCTGTTTTCCCTCCGGGATCGGGGTTTAATTCGCCATTATGCCTGCGGGATATTTATTCGGCGGAAGATGTAGTCTCTGCTGTGGAAAGGGCGGCAGAATTTATTAAGAAATAGGGGGTTGTTAAATGGTTAACAATAATGAACTTCCTGATGATTTGAGTAATCAGAAAGCGTTTTTTATAGATATGGATGGTGTTATAAACAAAGGTAATCATCTTATTCCCGGCGCGGCTGAGTTTGTGGAAAAACTTAAAGCCGGGAATTATAAGTTTTTATTCATCACCAATAATTCATATTTTACTCCTGAGGAGCTGAGTGACCGTCTTGCTGGCCTTGGTATTGATGTGGAGCCGGAACATTTTTATACATCGGCTATGGCCACGGCAAGATTTCTTAAATATCAGAGGAAGAGTTTCAGTGCATATGTTATCGGCGGTAAAGGCTTGAAGAAAGAGCTTGAAGCCGTGGGGGTTACTCTTACTAACAAAAAGCCTGATTATGTAATAGTCGGTGAAACCGAAGAGTATGATTACGGCAAGATAATTGAAGCCACTTTTCTTATCGAAGAGGGCGCAAAATTTATAGCCACCAATCCTGATCTTACGGGACCAACACCACGGGGACCGGTTCCTGCATGCGGCGCGCTTGTTGCCCCGATTGAAAAGGTTACCGGGGTGAAAGCCTATTTTCTCGGCAAACCAAATCCTGCCATGATGTACTGGGCAAGAAAAAGACTGAAGGTTCATACAACAAATTCTTTTATGATCGGTGACAGGATGGATACAGATATAGTGGGCGGCCTCGAAGCGGGGATGACATGCTGTCTTGTACTTTCGGGGGTTACCACACTGGAGATAATGAATAAGTATCCCTATCAGCCGGACTATATTTTTAATTCAATAGCGGATATAGATCCAGACAGTATAATTTCCAGATGGGACATGAAGAAGGGGTGAGAAAATTAGTGTAATATTTTTTACAAAGAGCATTGAACTGCATGTTAAAGAAGAGAGTTGACAAGCTGTCAATTTGAGAGTATGATGTGAAAATTGTATTCTTCACGGGGGTTAGATGAAAGAGATAGATCGGATAATTATTGGGATTAAAAATCATAAGTCAGAAATTGAAAAAGATTTTAATGTAAAAGAGATCGGTGTATTCGGATCGTATATTAGAGGTGAAGAGAGGCTGGATAGTGATGTTGATATACTTGTCGATTTTGAAAAACCAATAGATCTTTTCAGGTTTCTTGATCTGGAGGAGATGCTTTCGAAACTATGTAATAAAAAAGTTGATCTGGTTTCGAAGAAATCCTTAAAGCCATTTATCGGAGAACAGATCCTGAAAGAGGTGATATATCTATGACCAGAGTAATCAAAGATTATTTGGTAGATATTATTGATGCAATAAAAGACATTGAAATTTTCATAGAGGGTAAAACCTTCGAAGAGTTCAAGGCTGATCATATGAGGCGTAATGCAGTAATTAGAAGTCTTGAAATAATAGGAGAAGCTGCTAAAAATATACCTGTTGATTTGAGAGAACAATACAATGTTATCCCGTGGAAAAGAATGGCAGGTATGAGGGATAAATTAATTCATGCATATTTTGGAGTAGATTATGAATCAGTTTGGGCTCTTGTTGCAGATCGTATCCCGGATATAAAGATCCCTCTCGAAAAAATGATTAAAGAGCAATCTTCGATCATTAAATCTTGACTAAAATAAAAATGATTTTAATCTCGCCGTGTAGAGTTTCTTCTGAAATAAACGTAAATTGTGGGATCAGGTGTTTTGAAAATTCATCTGCCGGAGTTTCTGATACGGCAACGATTGCTGATGTGAAGAAGTTAATATAAAAGGAATAATATGGAAACTGATATTTTTAAGAGATTGTTTGAAGTTATTGATGAGCGGAAAAATGCCTCACCAGAAAGTTCCTATGTCGCTAAATTAATGCAGCGCGGTACTGAAAAGATAAACAGCAAAATAATTGAAGAAGCAGAAGAGGTCTGCGAAGCCGCTCTTGAAAACGACAAGGTGCATCTTGTTTATGAAATATGCGACCTTCTATTTCATACTTTTGTACAGGCTTCACATAAGGATATTAATATCAACGATATAAAGACTGAATTCGAAAGACGGTTTGGTACAAGCGGACTTGTTGAAAAAGCAGGGAGAGATAAAAATGAATCTGAATGAAACTGATAGAATAAAATTTGCGCTTCCATCGAAGGGGCGTCTTAAAGATCCTACAATTGAACTGCTGAAGAAAGCCGGATTTAAGTTCAGGGCCACGGGACGGAATCTTTATGCCACGTGTACGAACTATGACATTGTATTTATATTTGTAAGAGCCGATGATATTCCCGTGCTTGTTGAATCCGGTGTTATTGATCTTGGAATTACCGGAAGCGATTTAATTATCGAGAGAAAAGCTGATGTCGCGGAGATTCTTCCTCTAGGTTACGGTCAGTGCCGGTTATGTGTCGCAGTAAGGGATGGACTTGAGAATGAGAGTCTTGATTCTCTGAAAGGGAAAAATATTGCCACATCATTCCCTGTTATGACGCATGATTATTTTAAAAAGAACAATGTAGATGTCAACTGTATAGAGATGAACGGATCTGTTGAAATAATGATCTCTTTAAATTTAGCTCAGGCTATTGTTGACATTGTTGAAACAGGCGACAGTCTTCGCGACCATAATCTGAAGGTTTTCAAGGAGATTGGAGTTTATGAAACAACTCTTATCACCAAAAAAGAATTGATTGATGACGAAAGAATTGTTAAAATAAAAAGAAGAATAGAAGGGGTACTTGTAGCAAATCAGTACAGTATGCTTGAATATAATATTAAAGAGAGTCTGCTTAAAGACGCCGAGAAGATTACCCCGGGATTTAACTCCCCCACAATTTCAAGTCTAGATAAGGATGACTGGCTTTCCGTAAAAGTTATGGTTAAGAAGTCGGAAGTGGTTCTTGTTATGGATAAACTTGAAGCATTGGGAGCTACAGCAATAATTGAAACTGAAATAGTTAACTGCAGGCTGTAGCGTTCGGATTGGTTTATTAATCCATGGAAAAGCTGTCCCCTCCGGCGGATGATTTGATTTGAAGAAATTTTAAATCTCCTCCGCAGGTTGGGCATTTCTGTACATCATCTCTTACCGGATAGTCATTTCCGCAGAATGGACATTGGTTCTGAACATATTTAAACTGGAATTCTGGAAATATATAGAATGTCTTCCCGTCTTTTTGATCGGTCTTCGCAATCCGCTTTTTAATCATATCGTTGATTTCATATATGACAATATTATTCCATCCGGTTTCACCAGTTATAATATCTTTTGTGATCTCTCCGTGATGTTTTGCCGCTGCTTTCAGTATCGTTTCACGTATCAGCTCCGGTCTCAGCACCATCCCTGAACGGAACATTCTGAATCCGAAAATCAGCAGAGGAAGACCTGAGCAGAAAAAAATACCTGCGGCGACAAGACGTGAAGTCATATCCGAAGCTGCAATTACAAAGAGCAGACCCATCAATTCAGAAACAAGTCCCGTGATAATCAAGGCTGAACCTGTAATTATTTTAAACGCCATACTACCACTGCTCCTTTCTCAAGTTTCCCGTCTTGAAGGATCGTACATTGGGAACTGGTTTCTTCCATTGTAGCGGGCGCGGAGTATAGTTGAAGAGAGATAAAAGGGAGCAGGATTATTAATATCATTTTTAAATATGCAGTTTTCATTAAATCTCCCCCGCAGAAATTTTACAAGGCTGATGCCCGGAGTAAACAGATGAATTAATACTCTTATAAATTTATAAAAAGTAAATCAATAATCAAATTTTTTATAAAATTTTTGAGAGTTTAGTATTAAATAAATAATAATATAAAAGCAAACTCACCTCCGACCCCTTTTTTTTTATCAAAGAGAGGTTCGCGGCAATAGCCGGGGGTGAGATTAAATAAGTTTTAATGAAAAACTCATTGGTCAAGGTACTGGTGTACCGGTAATAATAATTTTGAATTTTGTGATTTAATTTTGATATTATTAATAAGCCATCATATACTTCAAGAGGATATAATGCTTGATTAGTATATATACAAAAGAGCTAAATTGAGTATTAATCGATTTTATAAGGGTCTGGAGTAAGATAAAACTGATTAATATTGACATCTGTATATTATTAAAGAGAATAGTTTTCATAGGCTTAAATGGTATGAAATTTATAAAAATAATAATATTACTCGCAGCAATTACACCGTTTATGTTTACTCTATCCGGCTGCTCCGGAGATGCGTTTTTAGATGCAATGAAAGAGGAAGAGGATTTCATCGCTCCATTTGATGTGGTTATTCAGGATAGTGACAGCTGGCGTACAACCTATTTTTCTTTAAGTGATACCGGCCGTACTGAAATAGTATTGAATGGTGATGATGCTTCATTTGTTGATATCCCTGCTGCAGTAAGTTTTACAGAAAGAAATGTTGCTAACGGAGGTAGTCTAGGTGATGATACTGATGATATTGTTGATGATAATGTCACGGGTCTTACCTGGACTAAGTGCACAATAATTGGCCGAAACTTGGTAGATAGAAAAGATGATTGTTCAGGAACCAACACTAAATTGTCCTGGAGCCATGCCAATGAAACATGTTCCAATCTGGTATATGGGGGATATGATGACTGGAGAGTTCCAATGGTTTCAGAGCTTTTTTCAATACTTGATTTTAATCGATGGCCTTTGGTTCACATTGCGACTTCTCTTTTTTCGGACAACGAAAATTCACAAAATGACGGGTATTGGACATCAACATCAAAACTGTTTGTTGAGTTTAACGCTAATTATGAATCATTTGACGTTAATGACTATGCATGGATTGTTTTTTTTGGCGGGGGTGGTGTATGGGGTGTAAATATAGTTGATATTAAAGAAAAACTTGCTCATAATGAGGACACGGGCGTAACGACAATAGAAATGCAGTATACCCGATGTGTGAGGGGTGTGCGATGAAGAAAATAATTTTTTGTCTGTTATTTATTTTTATAATTACCGCATTATATAGTGCTAAATCGTATAGAATCCTTTCCAGAGGCATTGTCCGGGATAATTCAACAGGGCTTATATGGACAAGATGTTCTTTATCTGATGATGATGCTCCAATCTATGATTTTAAATGTGATGGAAACCGTAAAAATTATTCATGGACTGAAGCTGTGGATGTTTGTAAGAATCTAGTTCATGAAGATCGGTCAGATTGGAGACTTCCAAGTATCAAAGAGCTGCAAAGTATCGTTTATTATAACCATTATGCGACTGGTCATGAAAACTGCAGCCAGGTTGTGGAAGATGCATTTCCCGGAGTCGTTTCTTTAGAGCAATGTGGTGATAATATGGCTGCGGTACATTATTGGTCATCAACAACGCATATTAATAAGGATGGGAGTAACTTAAACTATATTTGGTTTATCGATTATAAATGGGGTAATGTAGGATTCACAGGTCAGAATTTTTTTGGCCCAATAAAAAAATATGTCCGTTGTGTTGCCGGACCATAACAAGTTATGAATCGTCAAATCACACTCTTCCCTAAATTTTTCCGTACCACATTACTCTTCTTAACAATAACGCTATCTTCATGCATACATAATCCCGGAGTAGTTGAGCATGGAATCTTTGCTCCGTCGAGACTTGAAACTGTTATCGGTCAGGATGGTGTCTGTTCGATTCAATTCAGCGATAAGATTACTCTCTGGACTTTTGCAGATACTATAACCGGTAAGTGGAAAAGTGAAAAGGGGCGTATTGCCGGCGATAAGAACGAAGCTCTTATGGATGGGATGCTTTCTAACTCCATTGCGTGGAGTGAAAGAATTACTGATAAAAATTATAAAGATATAAAACTGAATTTTTATAAAGAGAATGGCAGACCCGCGCAGTTTATAAAACATAATAAGAATGAAAGTCCGCTTAAACATAGATTCTGGGCACTTGATGGTTTCCGTTATGGAAATAAACTCTATGTCTATTATCTGCATGTATATGTACCTGACCACACGAAATTTCTCGATTTTGAAGTTCTTTATACGGGACTTGCACGATGGGATATCCCCCTTGGGTGGAAACCGGGCGACCCGATGAATTTCAGGAGACTTGGACCGATCTTCGGTAAGGGGACTCCGTTTTTCGGTGCCGCGGTTATGGAACGAAATGGATATTTTTATCTCGCCGGGCATTTTAAAAAGAATAACATGGAGTTTCCTCTGTCGATTGCAAGAGTTAAAATTGAAAATATTGAAAACGTTAGAGCATACAGTTTTCTGTCAGATAATGGGGAGTGGGTTAATGAAATAAAAAGCGCCGGTGCTTTCATCGGTGATGTTTCAGGAGAGTGTTCTCTCTCATATAATGATTATCTGGAAGAGTATGTTATTATATACTCAAAAGTTTTTACCGGTTATGTGAGCATGGTTCGCTTTAAAGATTTTAATAAATTACCTGCTGCAGAGAAAACTGTTGTGCTCAAAGTGGAAAAGTCAGCTCCGACAGCGATGTGGCCGTATTCAGGAAAGGAGATTTTCAGTTCTGAGAGAAGTATTTATTTGATTTATATCGATCCGTTGAGATATCAGCCGCTGCTGGTAGAGTTGAAGTTTTGAATTAATTCCATTATGAAATATTTAGTTTTTCTAATCAATATCTATGATCAGCATTGTGGCATCATCTTCGAGCCCTGACTGTTTATAGTTTGCAGAGAGAGTATATATTGTATCAAATATTTTATCAAGCAGTTCACCGGGAGAGAGCATCGTATTGTCCTTGATGGTCTTTTCCAGTACATCTTCATCTATAAGATTCCCGTCGATATCTCTCTCTTCCACTAGGCCGTCTGTAAAGAAGACCAGTCTTTCACCTTTTTGTATAGCAATAGTCTGGTTTTTATATTTTTCATCACGGTTAAGTCCAATGAGTTTTCCTTTGATGGTAAGTTCGCGAATTTCACCGGACTCCTTATTCTGAATATACATAGGCCAGTGCGCGGCATTAGAAAATGTCATTTTCATATCCTGCAGATCTATAAAGACATAAAATGCCGTAATGAATCTTCCATAAATATGATCAATAAGAGAAATATTCAATTTTTCCAGAAGAGCAGCCGGGTCGGTCAGTAAATCGTGAGACATATAAAAGGCTATCTTAACCATCGAGCTGATAAGGGCAGCCGGAACTCCATGACCTGTAACATCAGCAATCAGTAGTCCTATCCGTTTTTTATCCAGATGAAGAAAATCATAAAAATCTCCACCGATCTCCGTCATAGGTTCGTATCTTGCATGAATGGTTAGGCCTTCAATTTCAGGAAGAGTCTGCGGGAGTATTGCCATTTGAATTTTTTTTGCTATCTCAAGTTCCTGTTTAACCGCTATGAATTTACTCTGTTCCTCTACGGCTTTTTTAAGCGAGATATAGCTTTTAACTCT
>JBBRFT010000033.1:0-22388 GCA_038241375.1 Spirochaetota bacterium | reverse complement strand
TTTACTGGCGGTACTATTTTTTTTCAGGTTTTTCGGCTTCATCAACGAGCATAACCGGAATTCCGTCTTTTACTGGATATTTCAAGCCGCATCCGGTACATAACAGCTTTTCATTCCGGGTGTCATATTCTAAATCCTGTTTTTTGCGCTTTCTGAATAAGCATAAACTCAAGAATGAAGTTGTCGAGAATGAAGCTGTCCATTTTCTGATTTCTGAACTGTGCAAATTTTGTATCTCTATATCGTAAAAAATCAAGATGATCGATTTTTTGTCCATTTACCACTGCAATTGAGGATGCGTCCTTTCCGCAGCCTGTAACATCGGGCATACCGAAAGAGAGAATTATTATAAAAAGGAAAAATCCTATTAAAAAGTATCCGACATATTTGGATACAACACTTTTCTGATCAAACATCGTGAACCTTCTTCTTTAAATTTAATGTATTATTGTTTTACTGGCGGTACTATTTTTTTTCAGGTTTTTCGGCTTCATCAACGAGCATAACCGGAATTCCGTCTTTTACTGGATATTTCAAGCCGCATCCGGTACATAACAGCTTTTCATTCCGGGTGTCATATTCTAAATCCCCTCTACATGCAGGGCATGCAAGAATTTCAAGAAGTTTTGTATCGATCATTTTCTGCTCCGTTTTATGAATGGTTATCTATTTTATTAAAAGAGTTGCCTGTTAGTCAATCAAAATACTGATTTACATAATAATAGTATTTTAAATATTGATCCGATTTAATACGAAGTAAAGGTTATTCTTTCAACAATTGTGTTAGATTTAAATCAATTGATAATATTTTTGATATTTTTAATTCTGTGTGGTAAAATGTCAGTAAAAATTTTTAAATTTTCTATTTTTTGATCGTATAATATTATAGCAACGGGCAAAAATCTTTACCCTGATCTAAATCGGGCAATATCGGGAGGTTTAAAGATTTTTAACCCGTACGGTTTGTGCACTTCCGGGCAAATTTAAAGTATAAATCATATATTATAAAGGAGATATAAATGAATAAAAAAGGTGTAATTCTTTTGAGCGGCGGGCTTGATTCTGCAACTGTCGCAGCAATAGCAATAAAAGATGGATATTCTCTTTCTGCTCTTACTTTTTTCTATTCGCAAAGACATGAAGTTGAAATTACTTTCGCGGAGAGGCTGGCGAAGCATTTTAAAATGGATAATCATATAAAGATATCTATACCGGCGGATATTTTCAGAACAGCTCTTACCGCTGAGTCAGATATAGATGTTCCGAAAAACAGAGAGATATCGGAGAGTTCAATTCCTGCAACATATGTTCCGGCAAGAAATATAATATTTTTATCTTATGCTTTGGCATATGCGGAATCTACCGGTGCGGCGGATATATTTATAGGAGCTAATGCCGTCGATTACAGCGGTTATCCAGACTGCAGACCTGAATTTTTCGATGCATTTAAAAAAATGTCTGATATGGGTACAAAAGCTGGCGTAGAGGGAAACGGATTTAATATACACACACCACTTATGAATATGAATAAAAATGAAATAATCAGACTTGGAACAGAGCTGGGAGTCGATTATTCACTTACTCACAGCTGTTATGATCCTTCGCCTGATGGCTCATCATGCGGTGAGTGCGACAGTTGTTATCTGCGCATGAAAGGTTTTGCTGAGTCCGGAGTACCTGACCCTACAAAATACAGAACAACATGAGAGCTCTTTTCCGTTTATTTTTAGATCTTGTTTTCCCCTGCAGCTGTGTATCCTGCGGTGACGTGGTACCCTCAAGCAGAAATAATCTCTGCGGACGTTGTCAGAGTCTGATGAAAGAAGCTCAAAACGGCTGCCAAATTTGTTCGGGACTGCTTTATAACGGGAGATGTTTAATCTGCAGTGACCGGAAATTTTATTCATCAAGGAATATCTCACTTTTTAATTATTGTGATGTTTCCAGGGCGGCGGTACACTCCCTTAAATTTGAGGGTGTTAAGCATATTTACAAGGTTTTTGTACCTTATATCTGCGGTAGAATTGAAGATTTTGACAAAAAAATCGATATTGTCACATCTGTTCCAATGAACAGGGAGAAATATATAAAAAGAGGATACAATCAGTCAAAACTTCTGGCTCTTGGGGTGAGTAGAAAAATGGGGATAGAATATGCCGGGATTCTCGAAGAGAGAAAAAATTCAACACAGCAGAGGAATCTTAATTATAGCGAGAGATTTATTAATGTTATTGACAGGTATGAAACAGTTAATAATAATAAATTTAGAAATAAAATAATACTTCTTATCGATGATGTTTTTACAACTGGCGCCACTGTGAATGAGTGCTCCAGAAAGCTCATGTTGTCAGGTGCCGCCGAAGTTTTTTCTATAACTGTGGTCCGGTCTGACTTAAAAAAGCTTGAAAATGTATAAATTAATAGATAGTATAATCATAAATATGTCAATATAACCTGGAGCTGGTGATGGAACGAATTTCACATGATAATTATGAACTTCTAATACTTGAAGGACGGGTTGATCAGGCTGAATCTGAAGAACTTGAATCTATTCTAAGTGATTGTGTAGAGGACGGAAAGATTAATATCTGCATAGATATGATAGATGTTAAACATATATGCAGTTCCGCTCTTGGTGTGCTTGTAGCTATTAAAAGAAAGATTAAAGATAACGAAGGCGATATAAAACTTGTTATCGGAAGCGATAATCTTATTAAACTCTTTGAAACTACAATGCTTAATAAAGTATTTGAAATCTATGAATCAAGACGTGAATGTCTCACAAATTTTGATTGATAATTTCTTATGAGTGATATTTTGAAAAAGATTCTTGAGCCGCTTTCGGAAGAGCTGCTCATGGTTGATGAAAATATTAAATTCCACCTGGAAACCGGTGTTCCGATTATCGATGATAGTTCTATGCACCTGTTTTTCAAGGGGGGGAAAAAGATCAGGGCTTCTCTTGTTCTCCTATCTGCAGGGATCAGGCCTGGTATCTCTGACGGAGTTATTGATCTTGCTGCGGCGGTGGAGATTATCCATGCTGCTTCATTAATTCACGATGACATTATAGATAAATCATTCATGAGAAGAGGGCTGGTCTCTGTACCGAGCAAATTCGGCGATAAGGTAGCCGTACTTGCCGGTGATTATATGTATGCTGTTGCTGTTAATATTGCAGTTAGGAGCAAAAACGAAAGAATTCTTGAATCCATCTCCGGAGCAACGAAGGAGATGGTTAAGGGTGAGCTTTATCAGATTGAATATTCAAATATCGATAAAATTTCAGAAGAGCATTATTTCGATATTATAGAAAGAAAAACAGGGCGCCTGATGGCAACCAGTGCTGCGATCGGTGCTATCAAAGCGGGATTGTCTCCTGAAGAGTGTGATGAAATTTATAATGTCGGGCTTGATATGGGGTTTGCTTTTCAGATCGTTGATGATACTTTTGATTTTAGTGACAGCAGTTCGATTACCGGGAAGGATATTGGAAATGATTTTAAAGACGGGAAAATTACCCTCCCTTTTATTTATATACTTAACCATGGAACTGATGAAGATAAGTTGAGCGTAAGAAGATTTGCAGCGGATCCTGAAAGTGCAGATTGGGACAAAGTCCGTGATATGATACATCGTTCGGGAGCTTTCAAGTATTCCATAGAAAGAGCTGGCGATTTCGCCTTAAGAGCTAAAAAACGACTTGAAATTTTTCCCGAATCAAGGAATAAAGGGATTCTTCAAAGTTTGATAAGTTTTATTGTTGAAAGGAATTACTGAATCAGAGGAGGCTCTATGTTATCCAGAGAAAAAGAGGAACTTCTTAAATATTATAATTCAGGTCTTGCTGCGTATAAACAGAGAAAATGGGATGAAGCCATACGCTCTTTTGAAATGGCCCTTAAGCTGTATCCCGGAGATGGTCCGTCAGAGCTTTATCTTGAAAGAGCAAAAGCATTTCAGATTACTCCTCCGTCGGATGACTGGGATGGTGTTTACGTAATGACTGAAAAATGAGTTTCCACACCGCGCTCCGGCCCGGTTCATACAATAAACTAAAAGTATTAGTAAATTAGAAAAATAACATTCAGGAAAAAATAATGGCAAAGAAGATAATACAGGTTAATAAAAATCCGGTTTATGATATAGGGATGATCTCCACTGTTTTTAATAAAAACACTGAATTTTACGGTGATCTTACATTTAAAAAATCACTCCAGATCAACGGGAAATTTGAAGGGGAGATCAGTTCCGGAACTTATCTTGTTGTTGGTGAAGAAGCTGTTATAAAAGCAAATATTAAGGCTGATACCGTTATAATTAAAGGTACAGTTTATGGTAATATTGAAGCAGTTTCAAGACTTGAGATTCACACTAACGGGAAACTTTACGGAAATATAAGAACAAAAAAACTTATGATTTCAGATGGTGTTGTTTTCGAAGGTAAGTGTGAGATGATCAAACCTTATGAGAAGAAGCTGAAGAAAGGTGATGAGTCCCCTGAATTGGTTGAGACAGAAGAGACTCCAGCTTAATTTTTTCAGTTTATAATCATTTTTATTGAAATAGAAAGCAACAGAAATCCGAAGACTTTTTTAATAATTACAGGATTTATGTTAATGGCGATTTTACTTCCTAACCATGCACCAATTATGAAACCGGCAGCTATAATAGCTGCTGTTTTTATCTCTACATGACCCGCTTTGTAGTATTCAAAAGCAGCGAGTATTCCTATAGGCGGTATCATCGCGAAGAGCGTTGTTCCCTGAGCCTGAAGCTGATTGTATCCGGCAATAAATATAAGCGCCGGAACCATGATTACAGCTCCGCCGATACCCAGTAGTCCGCTGAAAATTCCGCCAGTTAATCCTATTAGAGTTATGATTATTGTATTCATGAATTCCCTCTTTGTTTTTTAGTCATGTAATAGTTCTTTAATTTTTTAATATTTTTAAAGGCTCAATTCTCACCAGCGCCGAAGACCTAATCATTACCACATCTTTTGTGCAGCCCCCTAAATCCCCCGGAAGGTGACTTTAATATACAATTCTGCATGCAAACTCATTGAAATCATTAGTTTTAATCACTATTGCCTTGCCCCCTCCGCGGGTGTGGGGCTTCACTATTTATAATATCGTTAATTATTAATCCTGCCGCAATAAGACCGAAAATGCCAGGGATAAAAGAGTTACTTCCTTGCATTCTTTTATCATTTTTGTTATCAGGTTCTTTCACTTTATTTAGATTTTCCGTTGAGTAGATGCATCGGACACCTTTGTAAATTCCATTCTCTTTCAATTTTTTTCTCATTATTCGTGCAAGAGGGCAGTACTCTGTTTTACTGATATCATCTACTTTTATTCGGGATGAATCGAGTCTGCTTCCGGCACCCATTGACGAGACAAAGGTTATCTCTCTCTCGATAAATGTTTTAATTAAATGAGTTTTTGAGTCAATTTCATCTATTGCATCGATCGCGTATAAAGGATTCGTACGGGGAATTAAATTAGCTATATTTTCGGGCGATAACCTTTCACTTATAGCGGTTATAGTAATGTCCGGATTAATGTCCCTGAGTCTTTGCAGTGCGACTTCAGTTTTGAGTATTCCCATGGTCGAATTAAGAGAAAGTATCTGCCTGTTTATATTTGATGAAGCTACATGGTCGTAATCGGCAATGATCATTGTGCCCACACCGGCTCTCGCAATCGCCTCTGCCGCATAGCCGCCAACGCCTCCAAGTCCTAAGACTGCAACGGTTGAGTTGCGGAGTTTTTCTATATTTTCTTTTCCTATCAGTATTTCTGTTCGTGTAAGGTCCATCATAGTTTTAATCCGAATAATTTTATTGCGTTAGCGGTTGTCCTTTCTGCTATTGTATTTTCAGAAACACCAAGTATTTCAGACGCCGCTTTCAGATTTATGAGTATGTTCGACGGTACATTCGGTTTTGCAGTGTTTACAGGAGGTATGTCGGGACTGTCAGTTTCAAGCATAAAGTAATCCGGATAAATCATTTTAAGTACATCATTTCTTTTTTTACTGTTTCTGTATGTCATGGTACCACCCATGGAAAATGATAATCCTTTTCTGATGAGGATTTCTGTAAGCTCGGGACTTCCCGAGTACGCGTGAATTAATCCACCTCTTCCCGGGACTCCATTCCTGTTTAACGATTCTATAAGTTCATTGAATGCTCCGCGGCAGTGAATTATTACAGGTGTATCAGTATCTACCGCATACTGCAGCTGGAGTTCAAATATTTCAAGCTGAAGAACGAATGAAGGGGAATCAATTTTTTTATCGAGTCCAATTTCACCTATAGCAACAGCACCATTTGCATATGCGTTTTCGAGTTTAGTCTTAATATCCCGGTCAGATTCTGAAACATACCAGGGGTGTACACCTATAGTGTATTCAACCTGGCTGTATTTATTATGAATATTTTCTGATTTACTCCATTCACTGTATGAAACAGAAGAAGTTATAAGTTTAACAATACCTGCGTTAACTGCATCGTTTATTGTCGAATCTAAAATATCATTAAATTCGGGAGCCTCCAGGTGGCAATGTGAATCTATCAGTTTCAGAATATTCCTTCCCCCGGGTTATCTGATACCGGAAGTTGTTCGGCTTTCCACATAAAGTTCAGCGTCACCCATCGAAATAAAGAACTTATTTTTCCCGTCCATGTCGAAGTCTGCGGCAAATGCTCCATAATGTTTTCCGCAGACAATAAGCATCTCTCGTTCAGGGAAGAGGCTGAATAAATATTTCAGCTGAGAAATTTCATCTGCATTCATGTCGTTAATCAGCCGGTAGTCAAAAATTACAACAGTATCCGCAAGAGTTTTGAGGAATGCACCGGTAAATATTTTTTTACGTTCACTTATAGCGTTTTCAGATTTAAGTGTAAAGCGGAATGTTATATATGTTATTTTTTCGTGACGGTCAATAACGATATTGTTAACATCATTTTTTTCCATCATAGCTCTTTTCTTTCTTGCATCGGCGATGGATGATCTGCTTTTACCGGAAAGTATAAATTCTTCGCAATTTTTTGATATGTAATCGGTTACTCCAAGCTTCATCGCAAGGAGAATATCCTCTTTTTTTGTTTTAGATGAGTACATTATAACCGGGATATTTTTAGTGAATTCGTCTTTTTTTAGTTCTTTCAGCACATCATATCCATCCATATCGGGCATTACTATATCTAGTATTATAAGGTCTGGATTTCCTGTTCTGGCAAGTTCTAATCCCTCTTTGCCGGTTTGTGATGTGATTATATTGTGCCCGTCTTTCTTAAGCAGATCGGAGGTTATTTTGAGAACCAGTTTTGAGTCATCAATTATAAGTATAAGTCCGGATATATTTTCGTTAAAGTTTAAATCCTTTGGTGCCGGAAGATCTTGTTTTGACCGTTCATTTTTCATTATATCAACTGCAAGCCTGTTTACAGTACGGAGAACATGCTCATCGGAAAACGGCTTTACAATAAAGCATGAAGCTCCATTGTTTATTCCTTCAAGTATCATCCGTTCCTGGCTGTTGGCGCTTACTATTATAATTTTTGCATCGGGATAATGTTTTCTGATTTCGCCGGTTGTTTCAATTCCGTTCATTCCTGGCATGTTTATGTCCATGGTGACGATATCGGGTTTGTATGTTCTATATGCTGACAGAGCATCATCTCCTCTTTCGCATTCGCAGACGATAGTGTGACCGGCATTCGTAAGAATGTCGGTAAGTTTTTTTCTGACAAGCTTCGAGTCATCAACGAGCATTAGTTTAGCCATAAAATTCCTGTCCTGAACTTAGTTATTCGCCGATTATTTTTACCAGTATTCTTTTTTGCCGTCTTCCGTCAAACTCGGCGTAGTAAATTTGTTCCCATGGTCCGAAATCGAGACGACCCTCTGTCACTGCAACAACAACTTCCCGACCCATGATTGTTCTTTTAATATGAGCGTCTCCATTGTCTTCACCGGTATTATTGTGTCTGTATTTGCTTATAGGTTCGTGCGGTGCCAGGCCTTCAAGAAAATCGTCAAAGTCCTGAATCAGTCCGCTCTCCGCATCGTTAATATATACGCTTGCTGTTATATGCATGGCATTGACAAGGCAGAGTCCTTCCTGTATCCCGCTTTTTTTAAGTTCGCTGATAATGTCTCGTGTAATATTTATGTATTCTCTTCGAGTCTTTGTATTAAGGGTAAGGTATGCTGTATGCGATTTCAACTGTTTACCTCAACTATTTTATATCGAGAGCCATAGCTATTGCTGTAATGGGATGAAGGACTTTATATTTTGTGTTCATTTCTATTTGCATTTTACAAGTTTCGCAGTCTGTGATTACAAATTCAGGGACTGCTTTATCAATAAGATTAAAAAGACTCTTTCCTACAGATTGTGAAATATCATAGTTTTCGTTTTTAAAACCGTAAGTACCGGCAATACCGCAACACTCCGAGTTGAGGACAATCAGTTCAAGTCCCGGGATTTTTTTTAGAATACCAAGAGTGTACATTACGCCTCCCATCCGTTCCAGGTGACATGGAGAGTGATATGCGGCACGAATCCCAAGAGATTTCATTTTCGGGATGTTTCCCGAAAGAAATTCATTATATATGAATTTGGTGACAAACTCAACCCGGTCGGCAATCCCTGAGTTGTCAAGTTCAAGAAAACTGGAGTACTCGTTCTTGAGGGCAAAAGTGCAGCTTGATGATGTAGCAACTATTTTTGAATCAGCATCTCCTTTCTGGAGAGAGGCGATGTTATATGTGGCATTTTTTTTTGCTTTTTCTATGTAACCGTTCGCAATAAGAGGTACACCGCAGCACTTTTCTTTTTTCATTTCAACGCCGTAACCAAGCGCGTTCATTACTTTAACAAAATCACGTCCAAGTGAGTTATTATTATAATTTACGTAGCACCCGTGAAAATAGATGACTTTTTTAGAATATTCACTCTGGCTCCAGCGGAGTTCTTTTTTAAATATTTTTCTGAATGTGGTTTTTTCATATTTAGGGAATATTGTTCTAAATGGAATCTTCAGAAAAAGATGCATAAAAATCCTGACTATCGACAGGCCTATTGTAAAATTTACAATACTGCTGAAGAGTGTGGCAATACCTCCAACAAGGTCCGTTCTACTCATGAAGAAATCTCTCGGTCTGAACCAGTGTATTTTGAGATAGTTCCATTTTGCATTCTGGATAATCTCCGCAATTTTTACGTCAGATGGGCATGCTATTTCACATCTTTTACAGTTGGTACAGAACTTCAGTGATGCATCGACCAGTTCCGGATTTTTTATCCGGAGTCTCTCTGCATCGGGCCCTGATGCTTTAGGACCGGGGAAGAGGTGTGTCGCCTGAGATACCGGGCAGTACATGGTACATACAGTACATTTAATGCAATGGTCAAAACTTATATTTTCAATCTTAATCATTCTTAATTTCCTTGATTATTCTCTCCGCGCATTTAAAGCCCGTGGATACTGCAACACCGCCTCCGGATCCTTCGCTAACCGGATTATAACCTGAAAGAACCGAGCCTGCGCAGAATAAATTCCTTATAGTTTTACCGCTTTCAGAAACCGGATTAAATTTCGAGTCAGTTTCAACTCCAAAGCTGAGAAAGGGGTGGCTCTTTCTGTCGAAGAAATTATTGTTGTACCATTTATTTCTTTTGTTTTCACTTTTAACTTTGAGTCCGAAAAGAGGCTCGCTGATGCTGTCAAATCCTGCTGCTAAACCGCCGCTGAAAAAACTTCCCGTGGTTAATACGTAGAATTTTGATTGAACCGGAATACTTCCTGAATTTCTTGTTGTTAAAAACTCAACATGATTATTCTTAATCGATCCCGAGACAACACGTTCACCGGCAATGTATTCGCCGCCCAGGTTAATAAAACTATTTTTAAGCGCATTATCGAGTCTCAGTCCAAGAATTGACGGGGGGAGAGATGGAATTTCATAAATAAATTTTCCCGTCATCTCCTGAAGTTTATTTCTAATTGTTTTGTAGTTTTTAATTCCGATAAAAGCGGGTAGAGATACGATGGAAGCTCCGCCTGATGCTTTTTTTATCTCCTCGGCAATCCGGGGCAGGTAACGCTCGGTTTCAAATATCCGCGCAAGATCGATTGATCTGAATTCGTGAAGGTTTTTTTCTGTATTAAGATAATAGGGTAGTGATATATCTCCCAGAATTATCTCCTTGTCTTTGAACAGAGAATTTTTTTTAAGATTGGCAGCAGTCTGTTCCGGATAATAGTCACGGAATCCTTTGAAATTCAATACTGCAATTTTATTATGCGAGTTTGCTATGTCGGTTACTTCTGAGCTGAATACACTCTCCTGTGAGAGGAAGGTAGGCTTCAGCGTTCCCAGTGTGGTGACATGGAAGTGGTTTCGGTCATTGTTATGGTTCAGGTTTATACCTTCTTCCATAAATTTATCGCTGATAAAATTTATACTTTCACGTACTCCGGGGATGCCGATTTTGGAATAGGGATGGCCGTTGTTCTCTTTTATCATTGTTTTCAGGTAATCAAAAGGTTTTTTGATAATTTCTCCCTTTGTGTTGTAACCGGCTATATCAATCGACCCCGATGAGAAATGAAGAGAATTCATACCACCGGAAATTATAGCCGTATGGAGTCCATTTGAGGCACACCTGATTCCGCATGTAAGTCCGGCAAGTCCACCTCCGATTATAAGACAATCATATATCACTTCTATTTCCCCTTTTTCTTTTTGTTATCTTTTTTTGGTTCTACTGGTTTTATATCTTTATTTAATATTTTCTTTTTTTTGTGTTTAACTTCATCCATATAAGCCATACCGAAAAGTCCCTGGTAAATCCAGTATGTGAATTCGGCTTCTCTAAGTCCATCCCCCCAGAGGACAGGTTTCATACCTTTCCATCTCTCTTCAAGAAAGTCCTGAAGCAGTATAACAGATTCCTCTGGAGTTGATCCTCCGAATTCCTGGAAAAGTCCGGCGCCTCTATACGCGCAGAGTTCACCCTGGCATGGTCCCATTCCGATTCTTGTCCTTCGTCTCAGGTCAACAAGATCTTTTACTTCCAGTTTTTTAATGGCGTATTCGATCTCACCTTCAGTTACCATTTCGCACTCGCATATGACACGGTAATTTTTTTTGTTTTTTGTCAGAATACTGTGAAGTCTCTGGCCATGTCTGTAGAGAGTCGAACCTACAACAGAGTCGGGAATACCTGTGAAATCTTTAATTCTCGATTTGCGAGCTATCTTTTTTTCAGAACCGGGGAGTGGAACCAGGTGAGTTGTACACTCTTTTTTAATCCCGAGTTTTTCACATGCCAGGTCTGCTGTTTTTTCAGCCATGAGCCTGTAAGTCATAAGCTTTCCGCCGGCGATGGTTATCATTCCCTCTAATCCGTCTCTTTCGTTATGATCCAGAAGTGCAATTCCACGGCTGATGTTACGTCCCTGGGTCTCTCCGGAAACAGCAAGAAGCGGACGTACTCCGCAGTATGCTCTCAGAGCACGAGTGTGACGGACGTTCGGTATAAGCATCTCCGCATCGCTGAGGAGTATTGATATCTCCTCGTCATCAACGGTGAGTTCATTTATTTTATCATATGAAATCTCTTTTGAGGTTGTTCCTATAAGAGAAACTGTATCTCCGGGAACAATTATATCGCCATCTGCCGGTGGTCTGCATCTGTTGACTACGACATTGTTTATCCGGTAGTCAATTATAAGCATTGATCCTTTTGACGGAAACATTTTTACTTCAATTCCTGCAAGTGAGCAGACCTCCTGACCCCAGACTCCCGCGGCGTTTATCACAAGATCGGCGTAAACTTCGGTTTTCCGTCCCTTCAGGTCTAGACACTCCACACCTGTAATTCTAGCGCCGCTTTTCATTACGCCTGTTACTTTTGTATGAGTCAGGATTGTTGATCCTCTCTCTTTAGCATCAAGGATATTGGCAGAAGAGAGTCTGAATGGATCGATAGTTCCATCGGGAACTACAAGCGCGGATAGAATATTGGGATTCAGATTAGGCTCCATTTCAAGAGCTTTACGTGTACTGATCTCTTTCGCTTCTATTCCGGCGTATTTACATCCGTCAATCAGGTTCCGGTGATATGCAGGATCATCTTCAGGTAGTGTTACAAAGAGCCCGCCGGTATCTTCAATGCAGTGGCTTGCTATTCTTTTAAGAATTTTATTTTCGCGAATACACTCTCTTGCCGATTCATGGTCCTTAACCGCATATCGTGCGCCTGAGTGAAGCAGTCCGTGATTTCTTCCGGTTGTTCCCGAGGCTATATCATTTTTTTCAATAAGAACGCAGAGCAGGCCGCGCATTGACAGGTCACGTGCTATTCCGGCCCCGGTAGCTCCCCCTCCGATAATGATTACATTAGTTTCAATTCTATTCATTTTTATAAGTTCCCCGGATTTTCTAAAGGCTCAATTGTAATTTATCACTGTAAATATATTAAATAGACAATAAATGGCTCTGATAGTATGCTTATCAGCAGCGGATCAGTTTCTCATGATTCAGAAATATCAATATATCTGTTAACTATATATGTTCTGCATCACTCCGGAATACCCGATTGGAAAAAAGAAAATCGGAATGATCCTTTGACCTCAATATTATTCACGCAAAACTAATTAAAAAACACTGAGCCGTAGTCTGTCAAATATTATATCTGTTTGTTTGAAATAAAAAATGCAACTGTATAAAAATGTTAAAAGTTAATTTTGTATCCGCTTAAAAATCGTCGGAATGAATATCTCCTCCGTACGTTGCACCGGAGAGCAGCGAATTATGTAGTTTTTAACGATCTTGTCATATACCGGAAGTGCTGTGCCGGAAATAGAGGATTATGGGTTCAACGCTTTAGTAATCCTCTATTTCCGGCAAAAGATAAGCGTAGGCGCCGTTGAAATAATTCATTACTCAGGGCCATGAATTATTACTAAAAAAATTGACATTTTAATCTTATGAATCATTCTTGTTCCAGCAGGTAAATATGAAGATTTTAAATAATATAAATTCCTCAAGCGATATAAAAAAACTCTCTGTTGAAGAGATGAATATTCTTGCCGAAGAGGTGAGATGCTATATGCTCGATGTAATTTCTGAAAGCGGCGGGCATCTTGCTTCATCTCTCGGCGTAGTTGAATTGACAATCGCGCTTCATTATGTATTTAATACTCCTTCAGACAAAATTATATGGGATGTGGGTCATCAGACATATTCCCATAAAATTCTTACAGGAAGACGTGAAGAGTTTAAAAATATACGGCGTTACGGCGGAATAAGCGGATTCCCCAAGAGGAATGAATCGGAATATGATCCTTATGATGTGGGTCACAGCAGTACCAGTATTTCGCTTGCAGTGGGTGAGGCTGTTGGTCGCGATCTTGCCGGTAAAAAGTACAAGGTCGTTGCTGTAATCGGAGATGGTTCGCTAACTGGCGGGATGGCCTTTGAAGCGCTTAATCATATTGGTCATATTGGTAATGATGTAATTATTATTCTGAATGACAACGAACATTCAATTTCTGAAAATGTCGGGGCTCTCTCCACATATCTTACTGAGATGATTTCACGGAGTTTATATAACAGATTCCGTAAAAAATCAATGAATTTGATTAAGAGTATACCCTGGCTCGGCGTGTATATATTTAATTTTCTATTCAGGGTTTTTTCTTCATTCAAAAGTTTTATTATCCCAGGTCAGCTTTTTGAAAATATGGGAATCAGATATTTTGGTCCCGTTGACGGTCATAATATTGCCAAACTGGTAGAGATTCTTGGTAGAGTAAAAGATATAAATTCTGGACCCAAAATAGTTCATATTATAACAAAAAAAGGGAAGGGGTACGATCCTGCGGAGTGTGATCCATGCAGTTTCCATGGTATAGGCCCGTTTGAAAGATCTTCCGGCGAGAGAGCATCAAAGAGTCAGGGGGAGTCATACTCATCTGTAGCCGGAAGAACTCTGGCGGCTATAGGCAGAAAAGATGAGAAAGTTGTTGCTATTACCGCGGCAATGAAAGAGGGGACCGGTCTTACGGAATTTGAGAAGGTTGCTCCATCAAGAATTTTTGATGTTGGCATCGCCGAACAGCATGCTGTAACTTTTTCCGCCGCTCTTGCTTCAACGGGTCTTAAACCCTTTGTTCCTATTTATTCATCATTTCTGCAGCGGGCTTATGATCAGCTTATTCATGATACGGCAATAATGAAGCTCCCCGTAAAATTTCTCATAGATAGAGCGGGACTTGTGGGTGATGACGGAGAGACCCATCACGGACTTTTCGATATATCTATGATACGAAATATCCCGGAGTTTGAATTTTATGCACCATCCAACGGTGAAGAACTTCGCGATTTATTATATTATGCCTGGAAACATAACTCAGGGCCCGTCGCTATTAGGTATCCACGAGGAAGTTCACACACAGAGAAACTTAATGTAAATAAAAATAACGAGTTTACTCCCGGTAAAATTCGAATCCTGTCGAAAGGAAAAGATACAGCGATATTTGCTCTTGGAGATATGGTGCAGGTTGCACTTGAAACAGAGGCTGTACTTAAGAAAAGAGGTTTTTCTATAACTGTAGTTAACATTCTCTCGATCAATCCGCTTGATGTAAGCGGAATTGAAAAGGTTATAAAAACATGCGGTGGATTTATCACTCTTGAGAACGGTTTTATCGCGGGAGGAGTGGGTGAATATATTTATTCTGCTATTGACCCGGCACTCTGCGGGAAGAGGCTATTCAGCGGAGGATTTCCTGCGCGATTTATAACTCACGGGACTGTGGCTGAATTATTCAGGGAAAACCGGCTCGATCCGGAGTCTCTGGCTGAAAGGATTGAGAAGGGTTTAAAAGTGATTAAAAAAAAGTAGCAATGATAATCCCTTAATATTGCTGCTTTAATGTGACGTAAACGCTTTGTACATACCCTCCCCGGTTAAAGAGCGGGTATGTACTCAACATTTAAGGGGTTCTTAAATTATTCTATAACGACGATTTTTGTTCTTCATATTCTTCGTACCTATTGTAATTTTAATATAATCTTAAATTCTAAAAAATCAAGTTTATTTGAAATTTATTAATTAATTTTAGTAAAAGAAAACATTTTCATAACCGTTAATATATTATACTGGTTTATTAAATTTACAATGAATTTTTTTATTATTATACTTGTACACAAAACCGGTGCGGAATAATATGATGTTTTAACCATTGGAGTTATTTATAATGAAATTTAAGTCTATATCTATAATATTACTTTTTACATTTATTTTTGTTTTTAAGTTTTCATGGGGCTTCGTCAAAGATGATGTCGATTCTCAGATAAGTTTCAATGAAGTCTGGGGATATCTTATGAGAGGAGAGGAGAAACTTTTCGTTAAGGATGCCCCTATCACCGATATCTTTTATTTTAGCGCCACAGTCAATTCGAAAGGTAGAGTCAATACCTCCGTTGCTCCTCCATATTCTCCCGCCTTTGCAGGAGGAGACCGCAGAATTCATATTGTGATTTCAGATCTGACCAATTCATCAAGAATGCACCTTTGTCTGACTAAAAAATATGGAGTCAGACCTCATCTTATCAGGGATTTAGTTGAAGTCTCTTCAAAATTCGATGGCATACAGATAGATTTTGAAGCTGTTCAGAGGAGAGATGGAGCAGCGTTCGTTGCTTTTCTGCGTGATCTTAAAAAAGCGCTTCCGAAGGGTAAAATGCTTAGTGTTGCCCTCCCCGCAAAACGGATTTATGTCGATGATGCCTATGATTACAGGGGCATATCAAGAATTGCTGATAGGGTTCTGATAATGGCATATGATCAGCACTGGAGTACAAGTAAACCGGGTCCGGTTGCTTCTTTACAGTGGTGCAGGGCTGTTGCGGATTACGCGTCAAAAAATATTCCCAAAAGTAAACTGGTAATGGGGCTTCCGCTCTATGGAAGAGAGTGGGGTGATGAGGGCTATAGCCGTTCACTGCGATGGCCCCAGGTTAATGAGCTTATGGATAGGGATGATGCAGTTATTGAGTACTCTCTTGATGAGGGATTTAAAGTAATGTATAAAGAGAATATGAAGAATACTTTTTATTTTGATGATATTAAAGCTACAAGGCAGAAGCTTACCATGTACAGTGACTACACTGAAGGTGTCGGGTTTTGGAGGCTGGGCATGGAGAGTGAAGGATTATGGAATATTATCAGATTATCCGATGGAGGGTGAATCTGTAATTCATACCCATTTAATTCCCGGGATTGGATCCCGGTAAACGGCAAGACATCTTTTATTTATCATCCGCTGGATTTCATCTGATATAAAATCATAACTTCTTCCAGTTTTTTCCTTTAAATATTCAGACAGATTTTTTTTCAGATCTTCAGTATCTGCCGATCCGGGATCTGTATAATTTTCTATAAGTCTTTTTTTTATGAGTTCCATGTTGAATTTATAAATCTCTACATGGCGGAGCATTGAATCATCTTTTAAAGAGATAGTTTCACCTCTGCTTTTTCTCAGTGCAGCTTCGTCCATATAGTTTTCAAGGGATTTATAGAATCCATGCACTATTTCGTCAACTCTCTCAGGGGTAATTCCTCCCGTAGTGCATACAGACTGGTTAGCATCATAGAGATCCCAGTCATCGGTCAATATTGTTATGCCGTATTCTTCAGCCTTTTCTCTTATCTCTGTTCCGGGAAACGGTGAAAGGATATGTATGCCGAAATCCATATTAAGAGTGCCGGCAAATCTGAGAGTGTTCATTACAGTCTCTTCAGTTTCACCTGGAAGCCCCAGGATGTATGATGCCATAGGTATAATTTCCGCATTACGGCACATTTCTGCAGCTGCACGGCATTTTTCAAGATTAGTTTTTTTCTTAACTCTGTCGAGTATCTCCTGATTCCCGCTTTCAATTCCAAAGCATAGAGTTGTGCATCCCGATTCATTAAGTTTATGAAGCAGATCTTCTGATATGGTATCTACGCGCGCAAAGGCGCTCCAGGGCTGTTTAATTCCTCTGGAGATTATTCCATCACATATTGCAATGCATCTCTTTTTATTAGACGTAAAAAGATCATCAGCTATGTTTATCTGACTGAATCCCATTTTAGAGAGGAGTTCAAATTCATCGACAACACGTTCAATGTTAAAATATCTCAGCCGGCTCCCTACCATTTTTCTTCCAAGACAGAATATACAGCTGTGAGGACAACCTCTGGCTGTGATCATATTTACGGGGAGATCCATTGATTTATATTTGGAAAGAGCAATAAGATTTCTTGCAGGATATGGGAGAATATTTATATCTTCTATTAGTTCTCTATCCGGAGTATGATGGATGATATTATCTATTATATAAGATATTCCATTTACGAAGGCAGTATCTTCCCCTTTTGATTTTGCATTTAAAAGCTCGGTGAAAGTTATTTCTCCTTCACCTCTTACAATAAAGTCGACTATACCGGAGTTTAACACTCCCTCGGGATCGAATGTTGCGTGCGCTCCCCCCATTACAGTTATAACTTCGGGAGCTAAAGATCTGTATTCCCGGAGAATTGACAGTGATTTTTTTACAGTCATGGAGACTGCAGTTGCTCCGATTACATCGGGATTAAATTCTTCAATTACAGATCTGTATCTTTCGATTGAATTCTGTTCAATTATATAATCTTCTATTCGTACCTCATATCCCTTTTCGATCAGATATCCGGCAAGAGACATTAGTCCGAATGGTGCAGAAGGGTGTTCCTCAAAAGGGTATGGCGGATTGATAAGAAGAACTTTTTTCATATAAGGGAATTCTCCCGCTGGAAATCCTGTAGTTAGAAACTTGATGTGTAAGATGTGACGTAATTAAAATTTTGTAAAGTAATATTTTTTGTAAAAATTTCATTGAGTTTACGGGTTTTAAATTTAAACAAACAAAAAAGAATCGACTTTTTAAACGTCCGATCTGAAAAAGTATTATATTCCTGATAAGCTGAAGGTGTTTAATGAGTAGAAATATACTCACACGTTACATCTGGATCTCAATTGTAGCGGCTGTAGTGACAATTGCCCTTAAAACAGGGGCATGGTATCTGACAGGATCGGTTGGTCTTCTATCTGATGCAGTCGAATCTGTTATCAATCTTATAGCTGCGATCATGGCTATGGTTATGCTTAAAATTTCCATGCTTCCTCCCGATTCAAATCATGAGTTTGGTCATGGAAAAGCGGAGTATTTTTCCAGTTTTACCGAAGGGCTGCTTATCATGGCTGCTTCCGGCGGTATAGCATATACCGCTATTGACAGATTTATAACCCCCAGACCTGTTGAGCAGATAGGTATTGGACTTTTCGTTTCATTAATTGCTACTGTTATAAATTTTACAGTATCACGAATTCTCTTGAACGCAGGTAAAAAATACCGCTCCATCATTCTTGAAGCTGATGCGCATCATTTAATGACAGATGTATGGACATCTGTTGCAGTTATCGGTGGTGTGGGCGCCGTCGGGTTAACCGGCTGGTTGAAGCTCGATTCTATTGTAGCTTTTGCCGTATCATTGAATATCCTCTGGACTGCATTTGTAATAATGAAGCGTTCCGTTGCAGGGCTAATGGATGCGTCCCTATCAGTACAGGAGCAGGATATTATTGAAGCTGTGCTTTCCCGTTATCGTGAGCAGGGTGTACTGTTTCATGCATTGCTGACACGTCAGGGCGCTTCAAGGAGATTTGTATCTGTTCATGTTCTGGTGCCGGGGAAGATGTCTGTGCATGACGCACATCATATAGCTGAAGATGTTGAAAAAGATATTCGTACGGCACTTCCCGATACTGTTGTTTTTACTCATATTGAACCTGCTGACGACGAGATCTCTTTTGTGGATATACCGCTTGATAGAGAGTAAGAGACTGTATTTTGATAGGATATAAAAACTGGTATTGATTCAGTAAAACATTTAAATTGATGAAGTGCGATTCAGTTTTTAATTTGTTTTCATTTCATCAGAATTTGAAATTATACTCACATAGTTTTTAATTTCATCTATTATGTTTACAGGGCTGTACATGTTTTTCCCGGGACAGGTTATCAGACTTTTTGTGTATTCTGAATCTGTAATAAAATCGCGATGTCCCCGGATTGAATCTAAAGTAACAAGGGGATATTTCAGGTAAAGGTAGCTTACAAGAAGTTTAGCACTTTGTATCTGAGGCGATTCTGCTTCAATTTTTTCTATATCGTAATTACCTAAGAGGAGTATATTTACTATGCTTGAAAGTATCTCCTCTCCATAGCTTTCAAAAACGTTGTTAGTGTCAGAAGCTCTATCAAGTGACCGCCCCTCATAAATACGCCCTTTTTTATCTATTATAAAATGATAAGCGATATCACCCCAGCCTTTTGTTTCTACATGATATTTTAAAATACTTCTTAATGTTGCATTTGTTGAGCCGTCGTGATGAATCCCGAGAAACTTAACAGGATTTCTTTCAGCATGATAAAAGCCGTTTTTGCTGTTATTATTTGGCGGCAGATAGGCCCAATCGTCACGTATTACAATTTTGTCTAAGATGTATTTTTCAAGATGCGGGTAGGCCCACTCTCCACGAATATTCTCTGCCGCAAGATTTTGAGATGTAATGCTGAATGGCAGATGAATATGCAGTAAAATACACCAGCTTAAAAGTATAAGTCGTTTTATTATTTTATTATTCATAGCAACTGAAAATTGAGAGTTAAAATTTGTTGTGTCAATTCAATTTTTCTATTCAAAAAAAACGATAACTTTCATGGGAGCTCTTTTAAATTTGCCGTAACTGCGGAAATAACGGTGGTAAACGAAAAAATCTATTAACTTTAATAAATTAATTATACCATGTCCTCAAGGGCATTAAGATAGAAATATTGGAAATGCCTGAAGCAGAATTAATACTGATAGTTAGATCACACGATGTGCCGGGATAGTTGTCGCCTCAAATAAATCCAAATAATCCAAGATTCCGCTATACCCAATAATTTGTATCTCGTTATTAACGCCTTATCGATGCAAAATAAAATCAAAGTCTATACATATTTCTTGACATATCGCGGGGAAATTGGTAAAAATTCGAAAGTCAATTCTGCTAACGTAGCTCAGTCGGTAGAGCAGCTCACTCGTAATGAGCAGGTCGTGCGTTCGATTCGCATCGTTAGCTGATAAATCTTCTGCAGTTTCCAGATTCAATTTCAGACGAATTAATTTCGGGATATTTTACAGGGACCAGCGGTTTCTCTGTAGGTTTTATTACAGGTGCATTAATCTCATTTGCGGCGGTTTTTTCTGCCGGTTTTAACAGAAATTTAATCAGGAAAAACATATGAAATTCAGGCCATGTATAGATCTTCATGACGGCAAGGTAAAACAGATTGTAGGTGGATCACTGGATGATTCAGGCGCAAAGGAGAATTTCGTTTCCGACAAGGGCGCCGCATATTACGCGGAGATGTACAAAAGTGATGGTCTCACCGGGGGACATGTAATAATGCTCGGGCCGGGGAATGAGGAAGAGGCAATGGCCGCTCTGAAGGTTTATCCAGGAGGACTTCAGATAGGCGGCGGTATAACTCCCGACAATGCCTGCATGTATCTCGAGGCAGGGGCGTCTCATGTTATTGTTACATCTTATGTTTTTAAGAACGGTTTGTTCAGTTACGGCAATCTGGAAAAGATGATAAAAGCAGCAGGGAGAGAGAGGCTTGTGATTGATCTCAGCTGCCGTATAAAAGAAAACTCTTACTATGTGGTGACTGAACGGTGGCAGAACTTTACCGGTTTTGAAATAACCAGGGAGAATATTACCATGCTCGAAGAGCACTGCGATGAATTTCTTGTCCATGCCGTTGATGTTGAAGGTATGAAAGAGGGTGTTGACAGCAGACTGGTGACTCTTCTGAGTGATTATGTTTCAGTTCCCGTAACTTATGCTGGCGGAGTCAGGGATTTTAGTGATATTGAGAATGTATTTAATGCAGGAAAAGGTAAGATCGATCTTACAATAGGAAGTGCTCTTGATATTTTCGGGGGGAGCATCCCGTATAACGAAATTTTAAAATTGAAAGAGTTCCGGACTGAATATGAAGCATAAACGGATTTTATTTATATCTGCAGATATATTAAAACTATCTGTTCTGACTTTAGTTATATTATTATTTATTGCACCGGGCGGTAAAATGAAAGAGATTAGTTTTATTGAATTGAGGGAACAGCTTTTAAAAGACGGCGTTGTTGAGTTTGAAGTCTCTTTTGACGGCCATGAGATTCCGGCGCCTGTTACCGGGAATAAATATGTTTTTAATCAGATTATAACCTATTGCGGTGACGGTGATGATATAATGTCTTCCCATCGGACCTGGAACAGCGAAGATGATTTTATTCTGGTTTATAACAATTTCAGAGTTAATCTTAACCGCGGCAAAGTCAGAACTTTTATCGAAGAGACCGGATCATTTAAATCTAAAGACGAAGATGAGGGAAGAATCCTCCCGTCAGTGGAGTATGGTCTGGTAAAAAATAAAAAGTATTTTGCGAAGTTTTCAGTTGAAGAGTACCATCTCCCCCCTGACAGTGAAGGCGGTAAACCTCAGAAAAAAATCAATCATGTATTATGGATCAGCAGCAGGCCATATCGAAACGGTAAACCCCGTGTTGAACTTACGCCACTTTATAAAGGCTGGTCATACTGATTTTAAATTGCTATCTTTTTCTTATCATTACAAAACAGTCATTAACTATAGCGGTTAACGATTGAATTAGTACAAACAATGTCACTGCGAGGCATGGAATGCCGTGGCAGTATGTTTTGTAAAATACCTGTTTTATATAATGAAATAAATATTCCCAAAACAGATTGCTTCACTTTGTTCGCAATGACAATGGTTTAAATCATTCGTGAAATGTTATATTAACAGATAAAATACATTAAAGAGGCCGGCAATGCAGAAAACATACAAATGTAAAAATGGTCATAAGTTCAAAAAAGATGAAGCTTCAACTGTTGTATGCCCCACATGTAATGAAGTTGCAGAATTGGTTAAATGGAACAATGTGGGAGAATTCACCGGTAATTCAAAAAGTAACGGTTTATATGAAGAACTTGGATCGGCTTTAAGTGAAATACCTGGAGCGACTACTGCGGTAAAAGTTTACGCCTATTCTAAGGTGTTTTCATGGATTAAAAAGTAATAGAGGAGCTTTTAATATTTCTTTGCCGTATACTAAACATTTGTTGACTAACTGACTCTCTCTATTTATTTTGTAATCAGCTGATGATATCTATCTTTCCGTTATTGATGGAGAGA
>JBBRFT010000032.1:0-22513 GCA_038241375.1 Spirochaetota bacterium | reverse complement strand
CATTTACAATATATTCAGGGATAAAGACCAGGATCTTATACATACTGTTGAGGAAGCCGTTCCTCTGCTTAGATTCCATAAAAAAATTATAATAAAAGCTGATGATCCGCGGAGTCGTAAACTATTTGTAGATTTTATTCTCGATAATTTCGAGAGAGAGAATACTGAACATGAACTTCTTCCATTTGTTGAGCGGGATAACTTTTATATACTTGTAATACCGATGGATGATGAGACTCCAGCCGGGCGTCTGCTTCGTCCTCAGGCAATGACCGAAGAGTACATAACCCGAAACTGGGGATACCCGGTATCATTCCGTCTTGACCTTGCCGCAGCGAGAGGGGATAATCCGGAAGAGGAGAAAAAAAGGTTTCTCTCTATACTAAACGGTCTGGCGAAGAAACCAGGCTGTATTATAACCGATTCACAGGCTATGGATATTATGAGTAAATGGTGTCCCGCTGATATTGAACTTACAACTTTTTCAATCGTAATGATAAATTATATGAGCGGCGGAAAACTTTTAAATTTTGTGAAGGGCGTGGAAGCTGCTGATAATCTAAAGAGTGGTGATTCCATACTTATAGCCGAGGCATGCAATCACAGCCGAGTAGGCGAAGATATCGGTACTGTGCAGATACCGGCTTTAATAAATAAAATTTATCCCGGAGTAAACGTTGAGCATAATTTTGGAAGGGAATTTCAGGAGAATAGTGAAATTGAAAAATACTCTCTTATAATACACTGCGGCGGCTGTATGATCAGCAGACAGAAGATGACAGCTAGAATTCGAGATCTTGATGCGGTAGGAGTTCCATATACCAATTACGGAATATTTTTATCCGCAGTAAACGGCAGACCTGCATTACGCAAAGTTCTGAAACCATGGAAGATTGAAATATGAACTGCGGAAATTTTTAGTTTATACGACTTGATAAAGCATGCAGTTTTATTCCTGTTCATTCCCCGTCGGCAGTACTATAGTAAAAGTTGTCCCTTCATCAGGTACGCTTGTTACTGAAATTTTACCATTATAAAACTCTTCAATAATCCTTCTGGTGATTGATAAGCCAAGCCCGCTTCCGCTGATTTTTCTTGTCTTGTCATTCTTTAACCGGACAAATTCCTGGAACAGTCTGGGGATGTCCTCTTCACTCATTCCTATTCCCGTATCGGTTATAACAATTGATATACTATCTGGATGTTCTCTGAGAGTGCAGTGGACTTCTCCGTTGTCTTTGTTGTATTTTACCGCATTGGATATAAGGTTGTTGAAAATGATTTCAATTTTCTCAGGATCTCCATTAAAAAAAATCTGTTCCGGTTTGGAATCAATATTGATCTGAATATTTTTCTGTGTTGCCATGGGCGAAACTATCTCTTTGGAGTTCGAAGCGATTTCAGTCATATTGAGTTTTTTTAAATTTTTATTTTTTTTATCTGATTCAATTTTTGTAAGATCAAGGAGATCTGTTATGAGTAAACGCATCCCCTTGATTCTCTCGAGTGAACGGTTTATCATCTCTTCGTAGTCGTCAATCGTATCTCCGGCGAGCTTCTCTTTCATAATTCGCAGATAACCCTCTATGGCGCTGAGGGGGAGTTTCAGTTCATGTGACAGAACTGAAAGAAACTGGTTCCGGATCTGCTTATCCTCATCCTTAAGATTTTTAGTCATCCTCCGGAGATAGAGATGCTTGGTTATGCTCTCCATTGAAGTTTTTAATTCCTGAGGTGTGAAAGGTTTAGGTACAAAATTATATGCGCCGTTATTTGTAGCTTTAATTGCCAGATCGAGAGAGGCGTAAGAGGTTATCATCATAACACTGCAGTCGATCTGTTTTTTATTGATATGTTCAAGTACATCGATGCCGTAAATCCCCGGGAGTTTGTTGTCGAGCAGAATAATATCCGCGCCGTGTTTGTCTATTATCTCTACCGCCTCCTCGCCGGAACCTACCTCCTGTGTTTCAAAGGTGAATTCCTCTTCAAGAAAAGGGAAGTTTACTGAAAAATTTGAAAGAATCCGGCTTATACCTGAACATATTCCCGGTTCATCATCTACTATAAGTACTCTCAGTTTTGCCATATTTTATCTTCTTCTTGGGATCTGAATTTTAAATGTTGTTCCCGTTGGTCCTTTGTCCCGATCGGTATTTGAATTAACTGAAACGTGACCTCTGTGCATTTTAACAATACCATAAATCAGCGAAAGTCCCAACCCTGTCCCTTTCCCGATAGGTTTGGTTGTGAAAAAAGGTGTAAAGAGTTTGTCCATATTCTCCTGAGAAATTCCGGTACCGTTATCATCGAAGGAGAATACGATATCATCGTCAGTTCCGGACAAACCTATATTAAGAATACCACCTTCGGGCGGGAGAGCTTCGATAGCATTTTTTTCTACATTGGTTAAAACCTGCATCCACTGATCGGGGTCAATATCAACTTTGTTGTCCGTTAAATCTGAGTTAAAAGCAACGCTGACATTGTCAGGTATAATGATGGAACTGATGCTGTGTTTAACAAAATCTTCAATGTCTACTGCTGTATAATTGATCTGGTTTTTTCGTGCGAAGTTGAGAAGCCCCCCGACGATTTTTTTGCATCGTTCAGCCTGTTCGGCTATAAGTTGCAGGTCATTTTTAATCTGATCATTATCTTTATGATCTTCGAGAAGAATGTTGCTGTACATTGTTATTATACCAAGGGGGTTGTTCAGTTCATGGGCAATTCCTGCTGAAAGCTGACCCATTGTTGCAAGTTTTTCAGACTGAATTAATGACTGCTGCGTTGATGCGAGTTTTTCATTAGTTGTATTAAGTTCGATAATGGAATTATGGAGTTTGTCAATTGTAAACGGGAGACACATTTCAGTCTCTGCCAGACCGGTAAGAATAGCCATGGAGTGTTCAATGCAGCTGTCGTATCCGCATGCTCCGCAGTTCAGCTGATCCTGCGGTGAGAACTTCCCTATCTGATGGAGAACTTTTTCGATCTCTTCATTCGAGGGGAGAGGATTTCTTCTGTCGTCAGAGGTGAAAGCCCGTGAATAATCAAAATTTTTATAATAATTGAAATCTTTTTCCCATTTTTTATAATCGAGTTTTTCTAGTTTCTCTTTTACATAATTCCGGATATTTACCGTTTTAGAAAAGCTGCTCCCTTCTCTGGACATTCCTGGACCGTTGATGCACCCTTCGCAGCAGAGCAGTTCCAGGTGCTGAGTTGAGAGAGATTCAGTGTTAAACTCCTTAATCGCTTCTCTGAAGTCCACTCTCCCTGACGCTACAAAAATATTCTCTTCACATATATCCCCGGACTTGTTGACAGAGTGGAGTTTACCCCTTGTGATGGGGAATATCGCCGCCCTACTCCCCAGTGGACCGTCAAATTCGGACGGTGCAGAATTTATTTCTGAAATCCCTTTCTGGAGAAAGAGTTTTCTTAATTCAATAAATGTTAAAACTGCGTCCAGTTCAGCAGATTCAGCTTTTTTGGCTACACAGGGCCCTATAAATACGGTTTTACAATCGTTACCGTATAAGTCTTTTGCCACTCTTGCTGTTGCAACCATTGGGGAAACAATGGGGGAGAGTGTATTTGCAAGATCCGGATAGTAGTATTTTACATAGTAGAATACAGCAGGGCAGTCCGATGAGATTGTGTGATCGGCAGTTTTGTTATCGAGACCTTTCCCGTATTCATGGGCGACCAGATCGGCTCCGAAGGCAACTTCAATTACATGGTCGAACCCAAGTTTCTTTATCATGCCGACAAGAATTTTGTAATCCTTCAAGTCTGAAAATTCTGCCGGGAAACTCGGTGCAAGGCATGCAATTTTAACAGCATTCCCTTTCAATATCTCTTTTACATCATCGGTTGTATCAAGAAAAACTTTCGCGTTCTGGCTGCAGACTCTGGTGCAGTTTCCGCATCCGATACACCGGGAAGCAATTACTTCAGCCTGACCATTTATTATTCTGATAGCTTTGACCGGGCACTCGCGGACACAGGTATAGCAGACTCTGCATCTGTCCTTTACTGTGAAAACCAGTTCACTATGTACTCTGCTTGGCATATTTTAATTTAACCGGATCTGTTATTTTTAAAACATTATATTGTACATTTGAGAATCGTCCATGATAATTTGTCAATAAAGATGCGGATTATTCATTTGTATTTTATGTAACTGATCATAAATATGCGTTAAATACTAACCTCCACCGGGCAAGCCCCCGCACCCCCGGATGGGGTGCGGGGGCTTGGGTGTTGTGAATATTATTATTACCAACAAAAAATGAGCAGTTGCTATTTTCTATTCTACCGGTTTTAAGTCCGATAAATTATTTTGCCGATGCTATTGCTTTAAATTTGCTGTAAAAATTTGTGGAGGCAGCAAAGGGTATATCATAATCCTGGGCAGCATTCCAGAAAATAAAACCGCTTACCTCCGCGTCATGAACTGCTTTTATCTGTTGTTCAATATATTTGTCATAGGTGAGTCCCGATTTTTTTACTTTCATCTGGAAGGTTTGTATCCATGGGACGATAATACTTTTTTTTACACGGCTTTTTGCTTTAACTGAAGTGAGGTGAACCGTATAATAAGGGTCTGACATCATCTTCTCACTCCATGTGTAATGTGACGGATAGGCCATGGGGCATATTACATCCACTATTTCATCAAAAACTTCCATCTTCTGACCGATGGGGTCATCTATGTTAAGCGGAATACGTCCGAAAACATCGACGGCAATTCTGACATTATATTTTTTAATACGTACTTTGAATTTTTCAACTACCTCTTTGATTATCCCATATCTCTGTTTAATCGTGAGATACTTCAAAGTCCCATGATCATTAAATCTTATATAGTCGAGCTGAATTTCCTTAAATCCTGCCTGACATGCAGCCTCGGCAACATCGAGACGTTTTTCGAGAAACGCTGCTGGAATCGGGTACTCGCTAAGACCATCGGGGAAGAGTACAACTCTTGCGATTGGGTGGAAACCATTTTCAAGGCAATACTCTACATTTTTCTGCGGAGTAACCGAATCATTCATAGCGGAGGTCTGTACATCAATTACAACTGTATTAAGTCCCGCCGTTTTAGCTCTGTTTATTAAATTTGAAAGTTTTTCAAAATTTTTCCCTGAAGCGCTGTTGAGGTAGAATCCCTTGTAAAAATCAGGGTATTTAAAATTTGCTTTACTGCTCTTTGCTCCGGGGAGTTCAACGGCATTTGTTGAGCTTTGAAGATAGAACACCGCGCCTGATATAGCAAGAATCAGGACTGAAGCGATAATACTTTTTTTTATCATTTTTATTCTCTCTAATAATTATACTCTGCCAGCGAATTTACGGCAATTTTTGACATTAAAATTTTTCTGCACTCAATTGAGATTAGATTTTTTATATGCTGATTTTAATTGTTGATATCATCATATAAAGTCAACCAAATAATCAGGACTTGAAACGGGTAACTAAACTTTGAATTTTTTTTTACTGAAGCGGTGGATTATCTCTCTACATTAACCGGAGGGTAAAAATCTTTATAAAGGAGGTAATTTTCAATTATGGTCTTACCCTGTATTCTCTTTCTGTAAACGTATATCGATATTCCGGGTCTGATAGTTTTATTCTCATCATCGGCAAAGGGAAGATTTATCTCCTCCTCTTCTGTTATTACTTCGTATAAGTTCTGCAGGCTTCTTTCACTTTTTATTAATATAGTGAGACTTATATCGTTCACCGTTGTAAAAATATAAAGAGGGTGGCTGTGCAGATTTTTCATCCGGAGATCTTTTTTCCCGTAACGTATTGTTGCATCGAGTCCCAGGGGTACATATCTGACAGGCCGTGAATGCCTGTACCTTTCTGTAATAGAACAACCTGCAAGGAGCATTGCATTAAAGAGAGTAGAGGAGACCTGACAGATTCCTCCGCCAGATTCGTATGCGATTGTATCCTGATAAAGGACTCTTCCCGTGAGAAAGCCGTTTGATGCGGAACCTTCTCCGACAACTTTGTTGAATGAGAAGACTTCTCCCGGCTGGACAGCAAAACCATTCAGTTTTCCGGCGGCGAGGGCAATGTTTGTTTTAACATTAAAATCCTGATCCTGAACTGAAGTTGTAAACGATGATATCGTTATAAGTTCTTTTTCAGCATGAAGCGGCGACATACCGGCAAGTATGCAGATCAATAGAATAGATACGGCAACGGCTTTAAATGATTTAGTTCTCATTAATAAACTGCTTTTCCATTTAAGTAGATTTTGTTGTCCAACAGATCTGAAATCCCCCTGTTTCGCTTCGCGAAACATCCCCCTTTGCTAAAGGGGGTTTTGTATATTTGCAGTATCTACCATTAACTCGAAATAACATTCTGTCCGCTGAGAATCTGTCCCTTCCCGCCGTCGATTCTAACAGCGATCCCGCTTGTGAGTCTTTCTGTGGCTTTATCTGCATTGGTTATTACAGGTATATCAAGCGCTTTCGCAACAATCGCTGCCGGTGATTCGTTACCATCCTCCTCGGTGATTATACCCGATGCGTTTTTTATAAGATGAAGAATACTGTCTGTTGATTTTCTGATTACCAGAATATCTCCGCCCTTAAAATCATTTATGGAAGATTTATTGTCAGCAATTACGCATAGTATCCCTGCTGAAGATAATCCGTTTAGACTTTTACCTTCGAGCAGTATATCTCCGACGATGTGAATCTTTATCATGTTCGTTGTACCGCTTACACCTACGGGCATTCCACCTGTGATGACGACAAGATCCCCGTTCTGGATCATCCCTTCGGCAACGGCGCTGTTTACAGAGTTTTCAAAAATCTCGTCAGTTGTTTCAGCTTCTTCTGCCATCATTGGACAAACTCCCCATGACAGAGCCAACTGATGATATACTTTTTTCAGCGGAGTTGAGGCGATGATACGGCAATTCGGTCTGTATCTCGAAACCATTCTTGAAGTGTGTCCCGATTTGGTGATTGTAATAATAGCTGAAGCGTTAAGTGAATGAGCAGCAGAACAGGTGGCGTAACTGATAGCATCTGTCACGTTATTAGAAATGTTGATATGGGTATTTTCAAGCTGCTGGGCATAGTTTATATCCGTCTCTGTTTTTCTTGCTATTTTTGCCATTGTTTCAACAGTAAGTACAGGGAACTCTCCGATAGATGTTTCACCGGATAGCATTATGGCGCTTGTTCCGTCATAAATTGCATTGGCGACATCTGTGATCTCAGCACGTGTGGGTCTCGGATTTTTAATCATAGATTCCAGCATCTGAGTTGCTGTAATTACAGGTTTCCCCGCGGAGAGAGCTTTTTTAATAATAAGCTTCTGCAGGTGGGGGATCTCTTCAAATGGTATCTCTACACCCATATCACCCCTGGCAACCATGACACCGTCGCTTACTCTTATTATTTCATCGATATTATGGACACCGTCATGATTTTCAATTTTTGAGATCAGCTTGATAAATCCGCCACCGTTCGATTCGATAAAATTTTTCATCTCTTTTACATCATCAGCTGATCTGGCAAAAGATGCGGCAATATAATCGAAATCGTTTTCAATTCCGAATATGATATCTTTTTTGTCATTTTCGTTCATAAAGGGGAGTTTTGTCGTGACGCCCGGGACGTTGACACCTTTTCTGTCACTGAGATCTCCGCCGTTGAGAACCTCTGTGATTATATCATTACCTTTAATTGACATAACTTTGAGTTCAATAAGCCCGTCGGCAATAAGTATTCTGTCACCCTTTGTAAGGTCAGAGGGTAAACCTTTATAGGAAATGGCGACACGTTCCACGTCACCGTCAATTTCATCAGTTGTCAGCGTAAAAGTATTCCCTTTTTCCAGATGGATTTTCCCATCTATAAATTTGCGGAGACGGATTTCAGGTCCTTTTGTGTCAAGGAGAAGCGCCGCTGGACGTTTTAAATCAGAGCGCATTTTTTTAAATTGTTCAGCTCTTACAAGGTGGTCTTCGTGAGCACCGTGGGAGAAATTCAATCTTCCCACATCCATTCCTGCAAGAAAGAGCTGTTTCAGTACTTCCGGATTATCCGTTGCAGGTCCCAGTGTGCATATAATCTTGGTTCGTCTCATAATCTATTTTTCTCCTGTTATCGTTTTCAATTTTTTATTTCAGTCCGTTTATTATCAATTCTTTATCGTAGGTAATAACAATGTCGTAAGTAATTTCTTTCTTCGCTCCTGGCGCGAGAGTTACAATAAATCTTCTAATTCCCTGAGCGAACTCGGTACTTTTCTTAGTCTGATCATCTGCCAGAAAGGGATAGGATAGATCTTTAATTTCTGCTTTTACATCATCCGATGCAGGAACTGGGAAATTATCAACCATTGTTATTTCTCTTGTCTCTTTTGAATTGTTCTCAAGAGTTATTTTGTACGAGTAAACAATACGTTTGTTGCCTCCGAATATACCCGATGTATCTTCATACCGCTTAACCAGTTCTTTATTTGAACTGGTGTCGGAAACGATTCCCAGAACAAGCTCCTTCTCTTTGCTTACAGGGGTCTGAGGTACATCGACTTTCCCTATATATTCATTTTCAAGGAAGACCTGCGCTTCCCCTCCGAGCCACGGGAGTTCTGTCTGGTTAACAGTTTTTGCCATGAGGAAGACTTTTCCTGAAGAATCTGGGATTGTCTGGTAATAGTACTTCAAATTTTTACCCGACTTGATTGTGTATGATTTAATATATTTTTTCTGATATTTTTCAGAAGATTCAATTGACTGTTTAATCGGGAATGTTATTTCGAAAGAGAGCCCGCTCTCTTTAACGGATGTTTCCGGGATTGATTCTTCTGCTTCATCGAAATCGCTAGTCCCTGCTGCTCCTTCCAGTTTCTGAGAGTTGTATGCTCTTTTAGATTTTGAAAGAAATTCCTGATCTTCTTTATACGGTTTACTTGTACTCAGATACCATGGGTTCAAAGGGGGAAGGGCAATGCTTGTAAGCGGTGCTCCTGTTGACAGGCTGAGGTTTATGTTGTCCCAGTCCTCCCCTGTTTTCTGATAAATGTCGGAATACAGAATGATCTCTATCTCGTCACTTTTTTTACTCGCTCTGAAGTCGTATTTCATCATCCAGAATGTATCAGGTATCATATATGTAAAAATGAAATCAGTTTCACCCTCCGCTGCGGAAAATATATTTAGAAGTATTTTTTTCTCAGTGTCGATCTTTGATGTATCGGTATCGAGGAATCCCTTCTGCTGGGCGTACTGTTCTGTAAATTCTCCGTATTGCTGAACCTGATTTGAAAGTGTGTTTTTTTCAACGGCCATCTTAAGTGATTTGTAGTTTGAAAAATATGTGCGCCCGGCAATTTGTGTAAGCTCAAACTCCCACTTCTGAATTTCCGCGGCTAGATCTCTTCGTTTTTTATAGATTGCTCTTTTTGCGCTCTGTATCACTTTTCTTTTATTACTGGTGAAATCCATTGTATTGCTCCAGACCTCGGTCTGTGGCAGTCTGGTCACCAGTTCCTTTGAAGCGCTCAGTTTTGTGAAATCATTTACAGAATTCAGGAAATCCTCCTGATGCATAATGTTTGCAAGATCGTCGGCAAGGTCGGCATCTTTATCCTTAAGTTCTTCAAGTCTCTTTTCTATCTCCATGACCTTTTTTTTACGTTTTTCAAGGAGCGCCTGTCTTGAAATTTCCATGGAAAGAATCTTGCCGTTATATTTTTCCGGAAGGCTTCCTCTTGCAGACCAGTCGTACAGGTTGTCCGGAAGACCTTCAATCTGTATTATGTTCAGCCCTTTTTCAAGCTTTATCTTTGAAATCCGTGTAATTTCAGCCTTGTTTGTAAATAGTTTAACTGAAGAGATTTTACTCAGAACTGTCACAGGTTGTGATGCTTTCCCCGCACCTGAAAAAGTTGTGATAATTATAAGTGCTGCTGCTAAAATGGTATGCCTGCTCATAAAACCTCCGCTGGAATGTTCTTTGATGTATAACGATAAAAGTAATAAAAAACTCAGTATGTAGTATAATAATATATAATATGCAGTGCTTAATCGATATATTTTTGTTCTGCTCGTCAATATTAATAATTAGATTAAAATAATTATCGTTATTAATTTTATTTTTTAGTCATTATCAGGTAAATTCAGCTGTTTTGTGATAATTTATAGTTCTTATGTGCGGGGATTGTATATTAAGAGAGTCTGGATTCTTCCTCAGTTTTAAGTAGCAATAGATTAATGTTAAATACAAATTCTGAGATAGTGCCAGACTGTCCAGTCGGTCTGACCACTATGATTATTGCATTAAGTAAAAACTTTATTTATTATGTTTAATTATAAAGAGTGTAAAAATTTTTTACATAAAAAAGTCTTGACTCAAAGGACCTGTTTTTAAGAATACTTTACAGTAACTAAGAATTTTATCAATTTTTACGATAAGGAGTAAATCTGTTTCTTTCGCTTATCGATGATGAATTTTTTCGCAGGCGTGCAGGATTAAACATAAAATGCCATCGCCGTTGTTTATCGGTTAGTTACAATAAATAAAGAGGTGAGACTAATATGACAGTTAAATCATTAAAAGAAGCGAGAAGGGATCAGATTCTTAAGTCTGCTGAAAAGGTCTTCTCTGATAAGGGTTTCCTTAATTCAACTATTTCTGACGTTGCAAAAGAGACTGGAGTGTCAGATACTACTATTTACGAATATTTTTCATCAAAAGAAGAACTTCTTTTTTCAATTCCGCGAGAGGGAATTGAGCTGAGCAAGCAGATGCTCGATTCGCATCTGAATTATATAAGCGGCACAACAAATAAGCTTAGAGGAATGATTTATCACCTCTGCAAATTCTATCAGGACAATCCGTATTTTGCGTCAATATCTCTCATGACGCTGAAAACAAATAAGAAGTTCATGGAGACCGATACATACAAAGATCTTAAAGAGTACTATAAGACAATGACTGATGTTATCAGAGATGGGATACAGACCGGAGAGCTGAAGAGCGATACCGATCCATATTTTGTAAGATCTGTAATAATCGGAAGTGTTGAATTTATAGTAATCAGATGGCTCATGTACGGATGCCCCGAAGATAAAACTCAACCGATACTCAGCGTCGATCCTCTTTTTAAGCTGATTATGAATGGAACAAAGAAAGACAAGAGAATGAAAAATTTCAACTTCAAGATTAAAATAGAACCTGAAGATGAAGAGAGTGAAGAGGCTTAATCTTTAAAATTTCGTTAAAAGCCTCTGCAGCCCCCGTAGCAATGTCATTAAGTTAAAAGTTTAACAATAGCCCCTAAACCCCCCGAAGGGGGGTTTAATAATTACTCACTTTTAACTGCCCCTCTAGTTTCTATACCTTGTGATCAAAAGGCCGGGAGATTTGGTCAAATATTTAATTATTACTTTAAATCGGAGAATTGTTAATCATATTTGATTTTAAATTTACTAAAAGTTTAATTTTCTGACTTTAAGTTAATTAATTTAACTCTTAGTTAAATTAATTATTGACCTTTTATATAGGTAATTTAAAAGAAATCCATACGGACGGTATGTGAGTAATGATAAGAAAACTGGCTACTGAAAACAGAATCAAAAAAGAGCGGGGGAGGAGAATTGACGATATCCTCCTGGCTGCCCGCAGTGTAATTCTGCTGAAAAGCTATTCCAGCGCTACGATGGATGATATCGCTGCAGAAGCCGGTATCTCAAAACCTACTATATATCAGTATTTCAAAACTAAAGAGGAGTTATTTGTTCTGATGATAGAGCCTATGGTCAGTTCACTGGCGCAGAACATGGAGAAGATCCGCATCTCACTTGAGAAGAAGGAGTATAGCACAGGCCGGGATATCGTTAAAGATGTATTTAAGGAGTATTTTGAAACTTTCGAAAAGAACCCTGAAATAATAAAGATATTCAACATGTTTCTGCAGATCGGCAGGCTTAATCAGCTTAACAAGGATGCAACAGAAAAGATAAAAGCTCTGAGTAAAAAATCCTATGTTGAGGGGAATCTTATTTATAAATACTCCATCGAGCAGGGATTTTTTCATGAGACAGATACATTTCATGCAACTGATCTCGTGTGGGGTACCTTCTGCGGGATTGTTCAAATAGAACAGAATAGATGGAATAAAGAGGGCTTAAGCATATATCTGAAGCCGGCGATAGAATATGCTGAGAATTTTTTTATAAATTCGATAGTGAAGAAATGATTTGAGGGACTGCTCACTACGAACCGGAAATAAATATAAATAAAGAGTTAAGAGGAGAAGATTATGGCTTACAGTAAGTGTTATGACTCAAGGAGAGATGCGGCAAAACAGTACAGAGAAAAACTGCGGGGAGCTGATTTATCCGGATTATTAAAAATTATTGCAGGCAGGAGGGTCTGATTTTTATGAACTACAATACAGGAATAAATTTTAACTGCGGCAAAATTGATAATGATGTAATGAAAGTTGTTGATGACACCATCAATTATGTGGGGAAAGATATTGTCCTCGGGGTTACTCTGGCATTAGGGAAGCCTGTAAAAATACTTAATGAGTTCTACCGCAGGGCAAAGGAGGATCCGGAACTGAGCCTCCGTATTATAACAGCTCTTTCACTGGAAAAGCCCGTGGGTAAATCCGAACTGGAGGTTCGTTTTCTCAAGGATTTAAATGAAAGAATTTTTGGGGGTGTACCCGATTTTGACTATATGAAAGATTTCCGCAACGGGACTCTCCCGCCCAACGTGCAGATTTACGAATTTTACTGCAAACCGGGGAGCAATATAAACAATACACATTATCAGATGAATCATCTGGCTAATCATTACACCCATGTTCCCCGTTGCGCGCATTCAATGAAAAGCAACGTTGGAGCAATGCTTCTGGGATACCGAGATATTGACGGCAAACGGATATATTCAGCAGCTTGTAATACCGATATAACTCTGGAGAGTCATGCTTTAATGATGCAGGACAGGGCTAAAGGTGTAAAGAATGTCATGATAGCAGAAGCCAATGAGAATATGCCCTTCATGTACGGAGACGCGGTGATGGCACCTGAGGATTTTGACGTTGTCCTCCATGGTGAGGAGTTTAACTATAGCTTATTCGCTCCGCCTAAGGACCCGGTTGCATTATCCGATCATATGATAGGCATTAATGTCAGCCCTCTTATCAAAGACGGCGGGACTTTGCAGGTTGGTATCGGCGCTTTGGGTGATGCCATAGTTGCAGGGCTTATTATGCGTAACGAACACAACATGGAGTTTACTGAAATAATCGGGAAAGCGGGTCTCCTGGAGAAAAACAAAGAGCTGATTGAAAACTGGGGCGGAATGGGGACTTTTGAACAGGGGCTTTATGGCGAATCAGAGATGTTCGTAGATCCTTTTATGCAGATGTACAAAAAAAATATACTGAAAAGAAAAGTTTATGACAGTGCGCCTTTGATGAAACTGCTTAACAGAGGAAAAATTTCAGAAGATCATATACCTGAAGATATTATCGAAACACTGATTAAAATGAAAGCTATTCATTCCACCCTGGACAAAGAGGACTTCGAACATCTCAGCTCCTTTGGAATACTTAAACCCGGTCTTAAATTTTCAGACGGTAAAATCTATGACGGGGATACTGCGTATTCTGTTGAGCTTCATGATGAAACAAATCTTAAGGCAATAAGAAAGGTTCTTGGAAAGAAACTGCTTAATGGACAGGTTCTACTTGCGGCTTTCTTCATAGGTCCTAAGTCTTTTTATCAGGCCCTTAATGATATGAGTGAAGAAGAGAGGAGCCAATTCGGCATGTCCGGAGTGGGTAAAGTTAATCAGCTTTATGGCGATGAGGAACTCCGCTCACTGCAGAGAAAAGATGGACGCTTTGTCAATGCAGGGATGAAGGCCACTCTCTTTGGTGCTGTAGTTGCGGATCACCTTGATAGCGGAACTGTTGTAAGCGGTATAGGCGGTCAGTATAATTTTAACGCCATGGCTCATGCTTTACCTGACGGAAGATTCATTCTTATGATTAAGAGTACGAAGGGTTCCGGCAAAAAACTCAGTTCAAACATAGTCTTCAGTTATGGGAGCTGTACAATTACCAAGCACAGCCGTGACATTATTGTCACTGAATACGGTATTGCCGATATCCGCGATCTTTCTGAAAGTGAAGTTATAAAAAAAATGCTTAATGTTGCTGATTCCAGGTTTCAGAAGCAGCTTCTGCTTGAAGTCAAAAAAGCAGGGAAAATTCAGCCTGACTATGAAATCCCTGAAGAGTACCGGAACAATTATCCTGAAAGAATTGCAGAGCTGTTAAAACCATATCAGACGCAAGGCTATTTTCAGCCATTCCCATTCGGTACGGATTTAACAGATGACGATGTTGCCTTAGGCGGCTCTCTCAAGGTGATGAAAGCTCTTGGTGAAAATTCTCCGGTGAAAATGTTTGCCGGGCTGTTTGCTGAAATTTTCAGGTCTATACCTGCATCAGCAGAACGCCATCTGGTAAGGATGAATCTGGATAAACCTGCTTCATTGAAAGAAAAGGCATATAGAAAAATGATACTCTTTGCATTGAGGAAGAACGGACGTATTTAAAGAAATGCTGAAAAGCGTATTATCCGGACTGGTGTTTTGACTGAATGATTTCTTTCAAAAAGTGTTCTATATAATACCGGTAAATCCCCCGGCCTATGGGCCACCCCCTTAACTGATGGGGGATGTTGAGCGAAGCGAAACGGGGGGATTTCAAGTTTATAGCTGATAGATTGCTTCTTCCAATAGATCATATTTTTATATTGATTATATCCGCGTAGTTAATAATATTATAACTATACTTCCTCTCCCTTCATGGGAGGGGTTAGGGGAGGGGGAAAGAAATCTAATTATGACAATAGATTTTCACACACATATTTTCCCGCAGGATGTTTTATCATCAAGGGATCTCTACATGAATGACCCCGGATTTAAACTGCTCTATTCTTCAGATAAGTCTGTAATAATAGATCATGCAGCCTTAGGCGAATATATTTTATCCGATAAATTATCAGGTGCTGCAGCGATGTCATTTCCCTGGGAAAGCGAGAAGCACTGCATGGCCCAGAATGAATATATGGCTTCGATAACCGGTATGAAGAATATTTATCCCTTTGGTATTATTCCGCCGGCAGGTTCAAAGAGTGTCCGCACTTACGTGGAGGAGATAAAGAAATACCGATTGTACGGGATTGGTGAAATTGCTTTTTATACTGGCGGGATGAATGATTTGAATGCGAGATATCTTCGTCAGGTGCTGGAATCTTCAGTAGAATTCTCTCTCCCTGTCTGTCTGCATCTTAATGAACCGGTGGGACATAATTATCCGGGGAAATATGAACCGTCACTCGGTGTTGTTTATAATCTTATTAAAGATTACCCTGACGCGGTTGTTATTCTCTCGCACTGGGGGGGCGGTTTGCTGTTTTATGAACTTATGCCGGAGGTGCGTGAAACGTTAAAGAATGTTTATTACGATACCGCGGCAACTCCTTACCTGTACAGCAGTGAAATTTACAGCACCGCACTGAAGATTATCGGAGCTGAAAAAATTATTTTCGGAAGCGATTATCCCTTACTTGGAATTTCGCGGTACACAAAATTAATTGAAGATGAGATCACAGTTCCGGAGGAGAGGTATAAAATTTTTGAAGGTAACGCGAGGAAAATACTGAAAATTTGAGAGTGCTTTCTCTGATGTCTATTATAAATTTTAAAAAACTTATAGTAATTTCAGTAAGTAACATAAACCTGCAGAATCTTCGAATAAACTCTCTGCAGGTTTAATATGGTTTACTGAATCAATAAAAACACTTCACTCAATTAAAAGATTTATTTTAATAAACAAATTAATTATTTTCAGGAATTCCTTTTTCTCTTAATGCTTCCTGCTCATTATGCAATTCGAGCTGATCTAAACGTGACGCTTCTTCAGGGGTAAATATTTCACCTCGGAATTTTTCTTTTAACTCTTTCTGCTTACTTTCACTTAATTCCAAAAGGTCTTTTTTATATAACCTCAGCTTCATGTTGTAAAGATCCATCTCGCTCATCTCATTTTTATCATCCGATTCATAAGATAGATTGTTTTTGAGAGCGCCTATCTCCTTTTCTTTTTCACTTCCATACATATCTGAATCTTTTACAATTTCGTTAAGCATAATTTTATATTCATACATTCGCTGTTCATCTCCGAAAAGTTTATCAGCAAGCTCCTTTCCGAAAGAACTTTCTCTGTAGTTCTTAATTTCGTTAAGAAATCCGATAGCTTCAGCAGCAGTTGCCGGCTGTTGGTGCTTAAAAAAGTCTTCACTGTGTATTTTTATCTCATATACAGTGAAGACTTTGTAAAGTTCCAGTAATTCCCTCCCTTTTTCTTCTCCGTACAGATTAATCAGATAATTGAGAACATCAGAAAAATGGCTATCCAAATTGTCATTTTGAAAAGTGAACTGTAGAAATTTAAACAGGTCTATTGTGTTTTTATCTGCGATATCGTTGTTGAATTTTTCTTTAAAATACTGTTCATCAATAAAAACCTCTTCCAGAACGTTTTTGGTGATTCCAAGATAACGGTCAATCTTTTCAGTTGCATCTCCACGTTTTTCTGTACCCGGTTTTAGAGTAAGTATCGCGGCAATAAGGCATACCACGGCTGCACCTATTATAAGAATTTTTTTATTTTTCATTTGGTATCTCCGCCAGATTGTTTGAAAGAATGTATTATCCGTTAATCTGCATTTTGAGGAGTTTATGAAGCTCTTTTAAAACAACAAAGCTCCAGCAAAATGAGGGCTGGAGCTTTGGCTAATTATATTACGAGATCAATATCCTCTTGTTTTAAGATCTGATACAATGCTTACGAAAAAATCACGGGCGCTGAATCCTGGAGTAAATCCGGGGAAAAGCAGAATGCCGCGGTCAACTATACCGAAATGTGTTACTCCTCCGCACCAGGATGCTCCGGATACCTCGCCTTTATAATTTGCGTATTTTGAAGATTCAACCCATACAGCTCCATCGTTTGGCCCTTCACCTGCCTGGCTTAAGCTCATGCATACTCCCGTTGCCTGGAGTGCAAGGTCAAGAACAATCCCCTTAATTCTTGCGGCATAACTCTGGGTATAAACACCTGAACGGCCGCTTGTCAGAGAATCCACACTGTTGACGCTTGTATTAAAATCTGCCATCACTGAGCGTTTTAACTGGTATCCGGCAGCCAATGAATCAGGAGAATCATCACCCTGTATTATCATCCCAATTACATTAACGATATTGCCAATATATGGCTGTGCCCAGGTTGGTACTACTCCTAAAACTATATCTGCAAGGACACTCCCTTTCATAGGACTTGAAAGAGCCGTAAATGAAGCAACCCAGGAAATTGTTTCAGGATAAAGCTTAAACATATATCGTGTGTCAATGCCGCCTTTTGAATGAGCAATTATATTAACTTTTGTAACATTATATTTAGCCTTAATAGCGGCAATTTTATTTTTAAGCTGAAGTGCATTTTCAGAGCCTGTAGACCACGCATCCTGTTCTCCCCCTTCAACTTTAGCTCCGCGTGAACGAAGATAGTTGGGGATTCTTCCGAAATAGTTAAAGCCCAATGTTGAATCTCCAAGTGCAACACCATGAACTAGTATAATCGGATATTTTGTGGCGCATGCAGTGCCGCTGCTTGTTATTCCGTCAAGCGGAGCGGTTGTGGGGATAAATTTAAATCGCTGATTGTTACCGCCATTCCATGTATACTGGTGAATATGGGCGCCGTTGTTTGTAAAACCTGCATCAACAATTAAAACTTTTCCGCTGAGTTTTGAAGTGATTTTATAATAACCTGTTTCAACAAGCTCAATTTTGAACTTCTGGTTAGCTGTATCTGATTTTTTAACTGTATATTGTATAACATCTGCATTGTTTGCCGTTGAAGCACCCTGAATATCCATGCATTTTTCTGTTAATTTATTAACAATTCTATAATAGCCATCCTGTTCATCGTACTGAAGATGAAATACCTGGTTCCAGGCACCATTATCCGTATATTGAATCATCTGGGCTGAATCACTGGTAGATGCTCCGGAAATATCCATAAGCTTACCACTATGTTTGGCCTGTATTTTATAATAACCGTCAGGCAACGCCTGGCTGAAGATAGGCAGCGTCAAAAACATTATAAAAGAAACCGATAACAAAAGTATTATTTTTTTCATTTAAAACCCCCATTTAAAAGTTGTATGTAAACCGTCCAGACGGTATGTTTTGAAATTAGCACAGTATATTAAAACTGTCTTCTCAAAAGGCGATGTATGGGAATGATAATGAATTGAGTAACTGCTTTTTGAAAGATGTCATGGGGAACTGTATCGAGGTATATGTTTTTTAAAAGAAATCAGAATACTGCTTTTTTGTAGTTCTGTAGAATCTTACGGTCAGTCGTGATCAATACAGACTTTTTCATTTTAGCGTGAATCTTTATTATTCGATAAAATGGGTCTCGGGTCCATTTTATCGGATAATGAAACAGGTATTATCTCCTTGAAATAACTATCATCTTTTTGTAAACCTATTGCCTCCTGAAATAATATCAGTGATACAATCTCTTCAATGCCCTGTTTAACCGGATTGCCATGAATGGACCTTCATATATAAATCCTGTATAGACCTGTATTAAGGATGCTCCGGCTTCCAGTTTTTCTGCCGCATCTTCGGCGGTAAAAATCCCTCCAACTGCTATTATCGGGAGTTTCCCCTCGGTATTTTTTGCGATATACCGTATCACTTCTGTTGAACGTTTGTAAACTGGCTTACCGCTTAACCCGCCATTTCCAATCGTGGTGATTTCATTTTCGGATAATGATAAATTATTTCTGGTAACTGTAGTGTTGGTGGCAATTACTCCATCGATGGAGCATGATTTAATAACTTCAAGTGTTGAATCGAGCTGATCGTTATTCAGATCAGGTGATATTTTAAGAAAGACCGGTTTATAAACAGGCTGTTTTTTTCTTTCATCATGAAGTGCTGCTAAAATCATTTCAAGCTGATCCTGGTCCTGAAGTTTATGAAGATCGGTAATGTTGGGGCAGCTGACATTTACTACTATGTAATCAACATGTGGATAGAGTCCGATGAAGCAGGTTAAGTAGTCCCGTATGGCCTCATCATTCGGTGTAAGAGTATTTTTGCCGATATTCCCGCCGATAATAAGATTCTTCGATCTTCTTTTCAGGTGCTGAATAGCCTTATCCAGTCCGTTGTTATTAAAACCCATGCGGTTGATAATGGCGTTATCCTTTATCAGCCGGAACAATCGCGGCTTAGGATTCCCCGGCTGGGGAACAGGTGTAACGGTTCCGATCTCCACATGCCCGAAACCGAGTGATCCCAGCATTTTAAAGCCTTCAGCATTCTTGTCGAGCCCGGCAGCAATTCCGATTTTATTAGGAAATTTTATACCGGCAACTGTAGTTTCCATAAGCAGGCTTTTACGCATTGTGTACAGTGTTAAGACTTTATGCAGTCTTAAGAACTGGCCTATTTTAAACATGAAAAATATAAAGTGGTGTATACTTTCAGGATTAAATTTAAATAAAATAGGGCGGAATATATTCTTGTACATGATTTTATACAAACCTGATTTTTATTTATAGAATCGGAATTTTATATTAACAGTGTTGGAGTCTTTACTTATTGTCAAGAATGATATGGAATAGTTCTGCGGATAATTTTGAAACTCACCCTCGAAGGTGAGTTTCAAGAGTTTTAATTAAAACTCTTTCGGTCTAAGCACTAGCTTCATCTCAGTCCCATACAAGTGATGTCGCCTTAAATATCAGGTAAACTTTTTTACCCGGGATAATATTCATTTTCAATGCCGACGTTTCAGTAATGTAGCAGCTGATAATCCGCCCCGATGCTTCGGTTTCAACCCGTATTCTTCCGGAATTCCCCTCTGCTGCAAGCAGATTTACTCTGGCTTCAATATGATTTACTGCCGATGTGCGTGTAAGCTTTGTTTCCGATAGAATTATATCATGAGGGTGAAGAATTGCCGGAGCATTGCTGTCGGTGGGTTCTGTTGAATAAATTTTCGCCCCTCCGGGAAGCAGAGAGTGCCAGAGATTATCCTTCTCTTTGATCCACGGGCCGGGTATAAGATTCGCGTTGCCCGATCCTGCAAGTTTTCCGTTGTAGAGCTTCCATATATGATCTGTAACACTGTTGAGCCAGGTCAGGTCGTGACTGGAGATAATAAGTGTCGTGGAGTGCTCCTCCCGCATCCACTTGACCGCGTTGATTATCGCACGGGAACTCTCTGTGTCAACATTTGCAACCGGCTCATCGAGTAAAAGAGCTTCCGGCTTTAGAATAAGCCTTGATGCAAGGGCAACCCTTTTCGCCTCTCCTCCGGAAAGTTCAAACCATTTCCGGTGCATAAACTTAGTATGATTCAGGTTTACTCTCTCCAGCGCATCGGCGGTACGTTTTTTTATATCTTTGTAATCATTTGCAGCTTTCAGTCCGTAAGAAACATTATCATAAACTGTTCTTTTGAGTAAATAAGGATCCTGATGCATCATTGTTGCGCGGAGCCTGTTGTCGATTCTCCCGTTAAATATAATTTTGCCGTTATCCGGTTTTTCAAGGAACGACATGAGGCGTATCAGTGTACTCTTTCCGCTGCCGTTCGGTCCTGATAGTCCAACGGCTGATCCGCGTTCAATTTTAAGTTCAGGTATTCTAAGGGTAAATTCTCCGTAGGTATGTTCAATCCCGGAAATTTCGTAGAGGTATTTTTTACCGGTCATATTTTTTATGCCCTCTTCCTGAAAAATATGAGAGCCCAGTTCACTGCAAAACTTATCATGAGAAGTACAATACCCAGGGCGATTCCCATTGCAAATTCACCCTTCCCTGTTTCCAGTGTAATAGCTGTTGTAATAGTCCTGGTATGCCATTTAATATTTCCTCCCACCATCATGGATACGCCCACTTCGGATATAGCTCTTCCGTAGGCCGTTGTAGCTGCAGTCATTACTGCAAAGCGGGATTCGTACAGAGTGCTTAGAAGAATTCTTCTCGGATTTGCGCCAAGGGTAATCAGCGTGCTGCGTAATCTTTCATCGAGGCTTTCGATTCCGGATGCTGTAAGAGAGATTACTACGGGAATGACAAGTATTACCTGACCGACGATTATACCGGATGTCTGGAATAGCAGATTAAAGTCACCTAGCGGTCCTTTCCGGGTGATGAAGGCGTATACAAGTAGTCCCACAACAACTGTAGGAAGAGCTAAAAGAGTATCAACAACTGCCCTTATATGTCTTTTCCCCGGGAATTTGTAATAGCTCAGGGCAAAGCCGCAGGGGAGTCCTATAATAAGGCTTATGAGGATGGCAAATGATGAGACTTCGAGAGTTGTGAATATAGCATCATATGTTTCAGGGTGTCCCTGAAAAAGGAGAATGAAAGCGCTGAAAAACCCCTCAACTAAAAATTCCATATTGTATGCCCTTATCCTGCTGATTCAGTCAGCTTATCCTTAGATGTAGTTTAGTTAACCTTTCATCAGGCCCCCAACCCGGATGGGGGCTGGGGCTTTTGAAAATTGGTGATTTTATTAAATAAGAAGCAGTTAGAAATTCTGTAAATTACTTTTTAGCGTTCGGTGTAAAAAGCTGCTTCCCTTCAAGTTTGTAATTCTTTATCAGTTTCTGTCCTCTCGGTGACGCCATCCATTTGATGAACTCTTCCGCAAGGTCATTTTTAACTTTTGTACATTTTGCAGGATTAACTTCTATAGCCGCATACTGGTTGAACAGATTGCTGTCTTTTTCAACAAGGATAACAAGAGGAGGATTCCCTTTGTTTGTACTTTCATATTTTATATATGTTCCACGGTCTGTAATTGTATATCCCTCTTTTTCAGTGGCAACTTTGATAGTTGCAAGCATACCTTGTCCTGTCTGAAGGTACCATGTCTCTTTATCAGGGGTAGCAAGTCCTGCAGTTTTCCATAGTTTAAGTTCAAGAGAGTGAGTCCCTGATTTATCACCACGGCTTGCAAAAAAAGATTTTTTCTCTGCTATTTTTTTCATCGCTTTTACTACAGTCATTTTTTTTATCTTAGCCGGATCACTTTTCGGTCCAATAATAACAAAATCGTTATACATAAGTTCTTTCCGGTTTAATCCGTTTCCGTCCGCTACAAGTTTTTTCTCAGCATCGGGATCGTGAACGAGGAGTACATCAACATCACAGTTTACTCCCATCTGAATAGCTTTTCCCGTGCCGACTCCGGTCCATCTGAGATCAATTCCTGTATCTTTTTTAAATTGAGGCGCAAGGTAGTCGAGAAGACCTGTGTCGTCTGTACTTGTTGTTGTTGCCATCATGAGAACTTTGTCCCCTTTATTATCTGCTGAGTAAATGGATGAGGAGAGTAT
>JBBRFT010000031.1:0-22513 GCA_038241375.1 Spirochaetota bacterium | reverse complement strand
GAGTTGAGTCTTGCAACGTATTTAAGAATAAATGGTATAAGACGGATACCTATAACGATTATGAGAACAAGCACCAGTACTGCTTTAAGTATTGTAAGCCCGATCACCGGAAGATTCCCTTCAATATTCTGAAGCTGAGGTATGACAATCATCATCGGAATAGCAGCGAGATCCTGAACAATAAGCATACCTATCATAACCTTGCTGGAAAGTGTACCTATAAGCCCCCGGTTCATGAGTACTTTAAGAACAACCATGGTGCTTGAAAGAGATATTATCATACCGAAAACTATGGAAACATTTACAGGGAGATTCATAAAGTAACCAAAACCGAGACCCAGAATAATACAGAGTATTATCTGAATTACAGTTCCAATGATCGCAATATTTTTCACATCTTTCAGTTCCCGGAAGGAGAGATCAAGACCTATAGAAAAAAGAAGAAGAGCTACACCTATCTCGGCAAGGAGCTCAATTCTAGGTATATCCGAAACGCTTATTCCGCCGGTAAATGGTCCGATTACTATACCGGCAATAATATATCCGATTATCGGAGGTAATTTTATCATATTGAACAACAGCCCCGCTGCCAGCCCGAATACGATAATTATAATTATATCCCCTGCGATTCCCATAGCAACCTCAAAAATTTACTTTTAATAAAAGTAAGAATAATAACTATTTTTGTCAACAAGTAACGGCAGAGAATGTATTTTAGAAAACAGTTCTTTGATCAGATAATATTTTGATTGAAATTTTTTTACTCAGCAAAGTTTATTAAACAATTGTATATTTACTCAGCTTCAGCGGCGGGGTAAAATGAGTCTTTTTCAATTTTAAGAAAGTTCAGGAATTATCTCTGAATTATTATAAAAAATTTACGGTGATAAATGTTATTAACATATCTTTCAGTTTCGCTCAGTACGGGTATATGGCTCTACTTTATTTATAGATATGACAGATTTGAACCTGAGCCTATAAGATGTGTTCTTCTTATCGGGGCTGTCGGAGGAGTTTTGAGTTCAATTCCTGCGTCGTTGCTGAATACAGGCGCTGCGTCATATTTCGGAATAGGTGATTTTGTAACAAATCCTACAGGTGTAGGGGCATCAGGCAGGGATATACTTCTCTTTTCACTTTTTATAGGATTTAATGAAGAGTTATGGAAAGCCTTTCTTGCTGTTCTTCTTTTAAGAAGGTTTAAACAATTTAATGAACCGATTGATGCTTTAATATATTCTATGAGTATAGCTCTTGTGTTCGCCGCGTTTGAAAATATAAGTTATACTGTCGCGGGTGGATTCGGTACACTTATGGTTCGATCATTTACAGCTGTGCCTCTTCATGCGGGACTTGCCTCTATATGGGGATCAGGAATTGCAAAGGCTAAATATTATAAGGATGGGAGATATTTCTCTACACTTATTCCTTATGTAGCGGTTGCGGCTCTGCTCCATGCATTCTATAATTATATTCAGTTTATTAATCATAATAATCCCTTTTCATTATTAATAGCGCTGATTTTTGTTTTTTTTGTTATTTCTCATGCAGCAGGAAGGCTTAGGTATTTTCAAAAGGAGAGCCCTTTTAGAAGATCGGGTTTATGTAATCAGTGTGGAACTCTCAATAACTATTTTGCCCGGTATTGCAAAAATTGCGGAAGTTATATTGTTACAGATTATTATAATCTCTGTACTTCCTGTGGTGTTAGAAATAGAAAAGGATCATCATCATGCAGAAAATGCGGAGATCAATTATAGAAACCGGGGGGGTTGGGGGGCTGTTGAGATGCGGATATAATTCCCTTTATCAAAGAAAAATGTTGAGCCAAACGGGGTGATTTCAGGTTTGTCCATGAATAATGAATAATGAATAATAAATAAAAAAAATATTTGATTTATACAGTTGTAATAACATCTTAAACAAAAATAAAAAAAAGGTTTTAAATGATGAAAATGTTAAGAAAATTTATTCTGCTTTCAATTCTGTTTCTTATTCCCGGAGTTTCATACTCTCAGAATTTGAAAATTGTTAATCTTAAAGTTTTTCCTTCTGTTTACACTCTTGAGATATACGGAAAGGTAATTGTACCTGTAAAGGTAGACCAGTATATAAAAAAAATAGCTCTTAAACATGGTACATATGAATTTGTGCTGAAGTCGGAAGGATATAAAGATAAAAAAATGAATGTTCAGATTAATAACTCCACATCTGAGCTTGAGATTAAACTTGAGAAAAAAAATTCAATGTTGGAACAGGTTGCTGTAATTCCAACGGGGAGACAGCCTAAATCCGTTGAGTTTACTCCGGACGGAAAGTATATTGTAAGCGCACTTCTCGATGGTACAGGAGTTGATATTGTATCAGTAGAGACTCAGAAGTTTGTAAAGAAAGTCGAGTTTCCCGAAAAGTATGCAAAACTCAGATGCTTTGTGGAGATAGCTTTTATTCCGCACAAAAACGAAATGTGGGTCTCTCAAATGGCAGGTAATTCTGTTCATGTTATCGATATGAAAGACTTTACATATAAGCTCACAATCCCGACAAAAGGGGTGTGGACGAAAATTGTTGCTTTTTCAAATGATTACAAGCTGGCGTTTGTCTCCAATTGGGAATCGCACGATGTATCTGTAATTGACACTGCACAGTATAAAGTTATTCAAAAGATTAAAACCGCGGGAATTCCAAGGGGTATGGCTGTTACTCTGGATAATAAATTTCTCTATGTCTGTATATTCAGTACGGGTAATATTCAGAAAATCGATTTGAATACATATAAAATTGTTAAGACGCTGAATTTTCCCAAGGGTGCAAAAAGGCATATTATTCTCGATAAGAATAAAAATCTCTTCTACGTGTCCGATATGTATAGAGGGAGTATTTATGTAATATCTCCTGTTGATGATAAAGTAATAAAAGAGATTCCTGTTGATTCTAAACTGAATACGGCAGAACTTACACCTGATGGTAAGTATATTATGGTCTCTTCAAGAGGACCGAATAACAAAACATCTTATCTTCTTAAAGGACCGATCTTTGGAAAAGTTTTCGTCATAGATACAGCGACATTTGAAATTAAAGAGTGGATATGGGGGAGAAATCAGCCAACAGGTTTAGACATATCACCTGATGGTAAGTACATGGTTTTTACGAACTTTCTTAATCATGAGATGGAGCTGTATAAGATTAATTATTGATTAACTACTCCGCCGCCTTCGGCGGCGGGGCAATATAATTATATATTTATTAAAGATAAGGCCTTACATCAGTAACGATCATTCCTGCTTTTTCAGCGGCAATCAATCCCATCTCCCCATCTTCAAATACCTGGCAGAATTCCGGAGATACATTCATCAGTTCGGCACATTTTAGAAATGTATCGGGATTAGGCTTATGATTTTCAACGTCCTCTGCTGAGACTATTATATCAAAATATTTGTCAAAACCCAGCATCTTCAGTGTAAGTATTGCAATATCTTTTTTCCCTCCGGTACCTATAGACATGGGGAGTTTATTATAGTATTCTCTTACGATTTCTGCAACCGGTTCTATCAGTTTAATGTCTTTAATATTTTCCAGAAATAGCTCCTCTTTTCTATGTGAAAATGCCACAGGATCAAGATTAAGTCCATGTTCATTGTTTATAAGTGGGACAATTTTTAGAGTTGGCATCCCTGCAGTTTCAAGAAACTGTTTTTCTGTATATTCAAAACCGTTTTCTATAGCTGTGAGTTTCCATGCTTTAAAATGTATGGGCATTGAGTCTGCTAAAGTTCCATCCATGTCGAAAATCAGCCCTTTTGTATTTTTATTTATTTCAATTTTCATAATTTCCCCGGAGATAAGATTATAATTCTTTATTCTATTCAAAGATATTTTTGTCAACTATGTGATAAAATGTTTTATAAATGAATTAATAACTGCTCAAAAACTGGCGGAGAACAGTTTTACCACTGTTTTTTGAGTATTTAAATGAATTAAAAAGGGAGGCTTTTTGCTGGAATATATTTAGTATTTATTTCAACCAGAGTACTATTGGCGGAACTATTCTACATCCATACATATCATGCAGATATCATCTTCAAATTCATCTGTACCATGAAATTTGACAAGTTCATCGTAAATATTACGGATAAATTCTTTAGGAGGGTTGCTGGAATATCTTTGAATTAATTCGCCGATAAGTTCGTCTTCGAAATATTTATTGTTGTCATGAAATGAACCAGCTTCAGTTAATCCGTCAGTATAAAATAATATTTTATCTTTGTATTCAAACTTTATGTGATTATTTGATCTTATTTTATTTCCGGTATTAAGTGATTCATTATTAAATATTGCTAAAGGGATAGATCTTTTTCCATCAATACTTTTGACATTTCCCGATGAATGAATAAAAGGGGGATTGTGCCCTGAGTTTGAATAAATGAATTCTCTTGTAGAGGGTGTATAAATTCCGTAGAATGCAGTAACAAAATTACCACCTGTTTGATTTAACAATGTATCATTTAAACTGGCCAGGAGCTCTGCGGGATTCTCCTTACAGGCTCCTGCCTGGAGGATACTGGTTTTAACCATGGAAGTAATAAATGCAGCTGGAACTCCATGTCCTGATACATCGCTTAAAAAAATTCCAATATTATCTGAATCTCTGTATTTTAAAAAGTCGTAAAAATCACCACCAACTTTATCCATCGGTTTATAAAACGCATAGATATTTTCCACAGGGCTATATCGTGGAATAATCTGTTTCTGAATTTTTTTTGCGATTATAAGTTCGTTCTCAATTGTTTCGTTTCGTGATCTGAGGAGTTCTTTTTCTTTTTCAAGTTCAAATGTACGGATGTTAACTTTAATTTCAAGGTTTAACGACAGGTCTTCAATCCTGCTGAATGCACTTGCAAATTTTATTGATGAAATTAATGACTGCATAAGGATAAATGCGAATACTCCAAATGAAGAGAGCTGCATTGTATGTATTACATTATTAACAGAGAGTATATCGTTTATTACAGTCAGAAAGAGTATTACAAAACCGGATAAGGCAAGTTTTGCACCTTCCTGTCTGTCAGCTACAGCTCTTACAAGTACATATATAACAAAGAAACATGCTATCAATGTGATTAAGTTATATACAGGTAGAAAAGTACTGAAAATTCTCGTAGAAGTAAAGAGTATTAATAAAGAGTAAATAACAGCGATTGTAATGAAAAATATTCTTACTGTTTTTTTAACAATACCTGGATAAATAAGATAAATAAAATGAATAAAGACAGGTACACATAGTGTTGTTGTGATAAAATCTATTTTATACATTATCTGCCAGTCGGCATTAGGAAATAGATCATAAAGATACATTTCATTTGTAACCAGAGCACGGATAGATAACAGGAATGTGAAAATAGAAAAAAACAGATTTGATTTATCAGACTTTCTCATCAAGAATAAACCGCAATAATAAACACTTATGACAAGAAGACTCGCGAACATAAAAATATCGAAGGCAATTCTTCTATTTTTCTGTCCATAAACACTATCTCGGTGACCGGCAATTACCGGAATTATCATCCCTCCGAGATATATAGAATAATTTGAAACCTGGATAACAATTTCAATTTTATTATTTACTGGTTCAAAATCATAAATTATTAATTTGTACTTAGGTATTTCATCATCACTTGATTTTGCAACTTCACCGCTTCCACCATAATAAACTCCGTTAGCCCAGATTTTATAAGCGGAATTCGGCGGCATTATTTTAAAATATAGAGGATTGTTATCGCCTGTAATAATATTAAGCCTGTAGGTGGAATGGGACCAGCTCCCGATTTTTTTTCCGTTACACAAATAATCATCCCATGCGTCAGGGACATTAATATATGATTTTTTTTCAGGTTGTATTAAAGCAAATTCCTGAGGCTCAAGAAGTTCCCCGCAGTAGAATTCCCATTGTCCGTTTAATTCAATAAAACCATTTGAAGAAAAATCAAATCCGGATAAATCCGCAAGACCATTTTTAACAATGGGTTGTTTGTCTTCTTCATTATTATTTTTACATGAACTTAACAGGAATATTACGAGAATAATTAATATATAAATAAAATGTTTCATAATTAATCAGATCAAGAAGAATTTATTGAAATTAAACACATTTGTCAATATAAAATTCTAAGGATTTAACGGTTTCTATCGTATGATTTTCAGGTATTTTAAGAAATGTGATGGTTATTTTTCAGGATAGTATATTATTTTAAATTTTTCCTGAATCGGTATCTTAGTATAAGACCGGTCATATTTAGTGTTAAAACAAGAGATATAAGTACTATCGCCGTACCGTACTGAAGATGCCGTGTAGCCTGAATATGGGTACCGGCTGTTGCCATTACATAGATATGATACGGCAAAGCCATAACTTCATTGAATACAGAAACAGGGAGATCCGGCGTGTAGAAAGCCGCTGCTGTAAACATAATCGGAGCGGTTTCACCCGCTGCCCGTCCAAGAGAGAGCATGATTCCTGTCATAATTCCAGGAAGAGCATTTGGTATTATAATTTTATATATTGTCTGCCATTTAGTTGCACCTAGTGATAAAGATGCCTCTCTGTATGTTCCTGGAACTACGTGAAGAGATTCCTCTGTTGACCTGATAATTACCGGAAGATTAAGAAGTCCCAGAGTTAAAGAACCTGCAAGAATTGAAGTTCCAAAACCGAGGAATATTACAAAAAGAGATAAACCGAATAATCCGAAAACAACTGACGGTACACCAGCAAGATTATTGATTCCCAATCTTATTATCTTAACGATGCGCGGATTTTTTGCGTATTCGGTAAGATAAATTGCCGTTATTATCCCTATTGGTATTGAGATGAGAGATGATCCTACCATCAGATAGAATGTACCGGTGATAGCCGGTAAAATTCCGCCTTTTGTCATTTCATCCTTCGGCATTTCAGTCAGGAACTCCCATGAAATAGCCGAGATTCCCTTTGTGAATATATATCCAAGCATCAGAAACAGAAATGCTATAACGATAAGTGTTCCTGTACGTATTAAAAAAAATCCTGTCATTTGTATAAGATCTGATTTTGTTTTCATAAGCTCTTCTAGTTCATTTTAAATTTATATTTATTTGAAAGATAATCTGCTATCAGATTAAAAATAAAAGTCATAATAAAAAGTATTATACCTATGGCAAAAAGTGCCCTGTAGTGTAATCCTCCTACAGCTGCTTCTGCCATCTCTGCTGCGATGTTTGAAGTTAACGGCCTCACAGGGTCAAAGATGGAAGTTGGTATTATTGTTGCGCCCCCTGCTACCATGAGGACAACCATTGTCTCGCCGATAATTCTTGAAATTCCCAGAATAATTGCAGTGTATATTCCCGAGAGAGATGCCGGGATCACTATATGTATAATAGTTTCCCATCGGTTAGCGCCAAGTGCGTAAGAGGCCTCCTTAAGGCTCATGGGAACCGATGATATTGCATCTTCCGAAATACTTGCAATTGTAGGTATAACCATAAAGGAAAGCATGAGAGCCGCGTTAAAAAGATTAAGTCCCGTATCAACATCAAAGTATTTTATAAGAAATGGAGCAACAACCACCATGCCGAAAAAACCGATTATTACCGACGGTATTGATGCAATAATTTCTATGAGAGGTTTAACTATCTCTTTAACTGTACTTCCGGCAAGTTCTGAAATATAAATTGCCACAGATAAACTTAAGGGTATTGCAATCAATGAAGCAATTAAAGTAATATAAAGAGAGGAGAGGATTAATGGAAAAATCCCGAATCTCTGATTGTCACTTGTGGGGTACCACTCTTTACCGAAAATAAAATCAGATATCCCGACTTCTTTAAAAAGAGGAATTCCTTCTTTAATTAAAAATACTAGAATTGTAAATAGAACAAATAAAGAACTTAATCCAACAATTAAAAAGAATTTTTCAATAAGAACGTCATAAATCAGACTGTTGGATTTTCTTGATTCTATTTTTTTATTTTCATTCATCAGTTTAAATTCCGTTAAAAGATTTATTACTTATTATCTATATAAACTTCATTAAGAAAAAATAAAGAAATGATAAAGATTTTATACAGATTTACTGTCTTCAGTTAATGTTTTACCAATTTTAATAGTAAAAGTTGAGCCTTTATTATCAGAGTCTACTGAAATATCCCATAGGAGAACCATAGCAGCATGTTTGACGATAGACAGACCCAGTCCTGTGCCCCCAGTGGCCCGTGAACGGCTCCTGTCAACACGGTAGAATCTTTCAAAAATTCTGTCTTTATATTCAGATGGTATACCAACACCGGTATCCGAAATTTTAATCACAAATTCATTTGCCGATACCAAGCCGGTTATGGAGAGAGTCCCGCCGTGACTATTATAATTGATTCCATTATCAATAATATTAAAGAAGATCTCTTCAACCAGGAAAAGATTTCCATAGAGTGAGTAATCAACATTGATATCTAAATTATTTTTCAGTATGATTTCTCTATCTGAAATTTTAGGAGAAAGCAGATTAAGGCAACCTTCGATAATAATTCGCAGATCAATTTTTTCTCGTTCAAACTCTTTTGAGGATTCTATCATACTCAGTTTAATAATGTCCTGAATCAGGGCATTTTGTCTGTCGACATTACTGATTGCTCTATCTATATAATTCATGGAGAGAATTTTGTTATCGTAATTTTCTTTAATGGTCTCCAGATAACCTCTGACTATTGCAATTGGAGTTTTCAGTTCATGAGATACGTTGCTTACAAGGTCTGATTTAATCCGTTCGATTTTCCGTTTCTCAGAGATATCACGCAGAACAATAAGTATCCCCTGAATAATTTTTTCTTCTCTTATGGGATTAATAACTGCTTCGTAAAACCTGTCATTGGGCATTTCTATTTCAAAAGAATCTTTGTCGCCCCCTTTGAGGCTGTTTTCAATCCTGGCGTTAAGAGTGCTGCTGCGGATAATTTCGAAGTACTGCTTATCTTTTAAATCCGCAGTTATTCCAAGCATAAGAAGAAAGGAGTTATTATATATAACAATATTTTTCCTTGAATCAACCATGGCAATTCCATCGCTTATATTGTCCAGTGTTGCTTCAAGCTTTTTATGTTCAAAGATATGATCATTGATTGTTTCAACAATTTTATCTGCCATTTTATTTAGAGCTTTCTGCAGATCTCCTATTTCATCATTACTGTAATTCAATATTCTTTTTTTATAATTTCCATCGGCAAAATCTGACGCGAAGAGGAGAGTATCCTTCAGTGGTTTTGTTATTTTAAAAGATATGACAATAACAATGAATATTGATGTAATGAGTGCCAAAAATGAAACATTAAAAATGAGATTTCTTAAAAACAAAAGGTTTCTGTCAACTTCCTGAAGCGGTTTTGCCAATCTTATTATGAGATTACCTCTTAAGAGAGCATGATAGAGCATATCTGTTTTGAGTGTACTGCTGTATCTGATTGTAAAACCGGAACCTGAACTGAGAGCATCAATGATCTCTTTTCTGTACTGATGATTTTCCAGAGATGAAAAATCCTTAACATCTGAATCTGCAATAACTAAACCTTCAGTAGTGATAATGGTTATCCGGAGTTTCATAATTGCGGAAAAATCTGATATCATTTGTGAAAGTTCAGTTGACGGTAAAGGTTTTACTGTCTTTTTTTTGAATTCACTATAGATCAGTTCATTATAGCCTGACATTTCTGACTTGATGATATCTATATGAAGTGTTCTCAGGAGGCTGCCCAGAAGTATGAAGATTACCGCAATCATGATTACTGTAGTGATTACGTAAGAGAGTATAAGTTTGGTGCTAAGTTTTTTCAGCATATTATTCCTTAAATCCGTAGCCTACACCGGAAAATGTAGTGATAATATTTTTGTAATCTCCGAGCTTTTTTCTCAGATTCATAATGTGAACATCAATGGTTCTATCCACGACAAAAACATCATGCCCGCGGACGCTGTTTATAATGTTGTCTCGCGTAAAAATTTTACCGGGATTTTCCATGAAGAGGGATAAAATATTCAGTTCGGTTTTAGTAAGCTTTATCTCTTCGCTGTCAACTTTCAAAGAGTATTGTTCAGGATTAAGCTCCACCCCTTTGTATTTTAATATTGCAGTTTTTTTGTCCTCAGGGGCTTCTCCTGTCCGACGGAGAATCGCTTTTATCCTGGAGCGCAGTTCTTTTATACTGAAGGGTTTAGTCATATAATCATCTCCTCCAAGTTCCAGTCCAAGGACTTTGTCGAACTCTTCAGATTTAGCCGATAGAAATATTACAGGGATGTATTTGAATTTTTCATTTGAGCGTATCTCTCTGCAGAACTCAAAACCGTCTTTCCCTTCCATCATAATATCAAGAATTATAAGGTCCGGTTTTTCCAATTCAAATCCTTTAGCCGCTTCAGCCGCGGATGAAAAGGTTGTTACGGTATAGCCTTCACTTACAAGATTGATTTTAAGAATCTCGCGAATATCCTTTTCATCATCTATAACAAATATTGTTTTTTTCATAATTTTATACCAGCTTAAACTTTCGGTTTCTGGTGTCTGATCTCCTCACCTTGAATATAATAGACTGCACGTTCGGCAATATTTTTTGTGTGATCTCCAATACGTTCCAGCGATTTAGCTACACTGATTAACGATAGACTCTGGGAAATATTTTTTGAGGATTCACCCATGTATGTAAATAATTCTCTATATATCTGCATATTAAGTTCATCTATTTCTATATCCATTTCAATAACACTTTTTGCTTTTTCTACGTTTTTTTCAGTTATTGAGATAAAGGCACTATTTATCATCCTGACGGCAATTTCACTCATTCGTGGTATATCTATAAGCGGTTTAATGAGAGGAGTACCGTTTATACGTATAGTCTCTTTTGCAATATTTGCGGCAAGATCTGCAATTCTTTCCAGGTCGGTGTTTATTTTAAGCATAGCAAGAATAAACCGCAGATCTGACGCGGCAGGTTGTCTTGTTACAAGAAACTTAATGCATTCATCATCAATTTCTATTTCAAGCCTGTTAATTTCCTGATCATTCTTTATGATAAATTCAGCCAGAACATTATCAGAATTTTTTAGTGATACGACCGATGAAGTTACAGCTTCCATGGCGTAGTCGGCCATCTGAAAAATTTTTATTTTTATCTGTTCAAGATCCATTTCAAGATGAGTAAGCATTATGTTCTCCTTTTAAATTCAATTGTTTATTTATTCTTTTAAAATTTCCAATCTTTTTCACCGGAACCAATATAATTCAGCAGCAGTCAGTTCTTAATGACAGTAATACTAGAATTGACGTATTCATTTATTATCAGCCGAACTTACCTGTAATATAATTCTCAGTCATTATCTTATCAGGCTTTGTAAAAATCTTTTCTGTTTTATTGACTTCTATAATTTCACCCATATAGAAGAATGCAGTGTAATCACTGACTCTTGCCGCTTGCTGCATATTGTGTGTTACGATAATAATTGTGTAATTCTTTTTAAGCTCCTGAATAAGTTCTTCTATCTTCTGTGTAGAGATAGGGTCAAGCGCCGATGCCGGTTCATCCATGAGTATTACTTCCGGCTGAACTGCAATTGTCCTTGCTATGCAGAGCCGCTGCTGCTGGCCTCCCGAGAGACCCATGGCTGATTTGTTAAGGCGGTCTTTTACTTCATCCCAGAGAGCCGTGCTTTTCAGAGATTTTTCAACGGTACTTTCAATCTCGTACTTATCTTTAACCCCGTTAATTTTAAGTCCATAGGCAATATTATCAAAGATCGATTTCGGGAATGGATTAGATTTCTGAAAAACCATTCCCACCCTTCTGCGGAGAGTAGTAACATCGTATTTATGACTGTAGATTGAATCCTTATCGATCATTATCTCTCCCGTCATTCTTGTTCCGGGAATAATGTCGTTCATACGGTTTATACATCTGAGGAAAGTCGATTTTCCGCATCCTGACGGACCTATAAGAGCCAGTACAGAATTCTGTTCTGCCGAAAGATTTATATCTTTGATCGCCTGGTTGTTTCCGTAAAAAAATGAAACATCTTTTACAATAATTTTATCATTCATTTATTAAATCCTTAACAATTCCTTCTGTAAGTCTCTGTAATTCGTTATTCAATTAAAAACACGCTAACGGAATATTTATAAAGTTAATTATAATATTAGAGGTTAATAATTGATAAATATAATATAAAGATTTTGTTAAGTTTGCAAAATATTATTATAATTAGAGTCTGATATTTTATACTTTTTAGCCAAAGGTGAGTTTTAAAAGGTTTAATGAAAAAATGGTCAAAGCAATGACCGTGTACCTTATTATCAAGATTTGTTTTCCGAATCTATTTCTTAATGTGATGAATTCATTCGCATGGTTTGAACCGGAGGTTCTTTATTACTGGAGAATAACTAACGGCGTACTGATAATACTCTCGAAGTGAATATATCAGAGGCAAATACAAGGACAATAAGAGATGAAATAAAAGAAAGAGGGATCTCCATCCAGGTAGTATTGGATTTAACGGTAAAAGGATAGAATATTGATGATATTTCAAAACAAAATATTTAAAATATTACTTCCAATAACAATCCCCTAACTACCGTTCCGATTGGTGTTACAGGAAGTTCCTGCTTGAATACAATTTCTTCAGGAACTTTGTATGCGGAAAGGTTTGCGCTGCAGAAAGCCGTCAATTCATCATCGGTAAGTGAATCTCCAGTTTTTTGAGCGGATACTCTTGCAATTCTATACTTGACATGCAATTCTAATAATATATAGCTAGAGTAAATTTGAACTTAATTTCGGCTTTTCATAAGGGGAGATAGTATGATACAGAAAGTAAATGATCGAATATCTATTTTTTTTACCGATGAAGGATTCGGAAAATCCAACTCTATATTGATTGATGATGATACCCGCGTAATGATAGACAGCGGCGCTGGGAAAATTACAGAGCAGGCTTTGCCCGGCAATGTTGATATTCTTATAAACTCTCATTGTCACCTTGACCATGTATGGGACAATGACCTTTTTATAAACGCGCGAATACTTGTCCATCCACTGGAGCGTGAGAATTTTAAGGATAATAAAAAAATAGGATCAATCGAGAACTGGGAAAAATACATGAATGAAGATCCAGAGAAGTATATGCATCTTATCGGGACTATGAAAGAGTCTTTTTTCGGTTTGTGGCGTATTGATGATACAATTGATGAAGGGGATATAATCGATGCAGGAAAAACTAAAATTCAGGTAATGCACATGCCGGGTCATACTTCGGGTCACCTTACATTCTTTTTCCCTGACGAAGGACTGCTTTTTTGCGGAGATATATGTCTCACAAAGGTCGGACCCTGGTATGGAGATTTTGCAACACCTCTTGATGATTTTATCACTTCAATAAACAGAATAATAGAAATGAAACCGGATGCGGTTGTTTCCGGGCACAACAGAGAAGTACTTAGTTCAGGAATAAGTGAAGCATTTGAGAATTACAGAGGGAGAATCAGTAAACGTGATGACAGGATACTTGCTGCTATTAAGGAGAAACCTTCCACTCTTGATGAGCTTGCTGATAGAATGCTTATATACCCGGCACATCCGACTATTTTTGTTAAATACTGGGAGAAGGCAATGATTGTAAAACATCTGGACAGACTGGTGAAGAATGGTGCTGCTGAAGTAGCTGATAAGGGACGGTACTATAGCCGATGATATGATTTGCCGTTGAGCCATTGCGGCATCTCCTTGCAGCATTAAGTGATTGACTTTTATGTGTTGTTAATACTTTATTAAGGTTTAAATATTGTCTTTTACCGTTGTTTAGTTAATTTCCCTATAATTGATTTTCAAATTACCTTTATATACAAAGATGGCATAATGACTACAAGAATTAAACAGAATTATCTTCCCCGGGTTATCGGATTTTTAAATCCCGGAATAATCGGGATTATTATTCTTAACGAAAGAAATTCAACTATCTTTACCCTTGATATTATGATATTTTTAATGGTTGGAATTTTCTGGCCTCATATTGCATATTTTATTGCCCGGAAAAGCAAAGATTCAAAAAAAGCAGAATTACGGAATTTGATGATCGATTCATTTTTTGTCGGGATGTTTATATCTTTCTTATCCTTCAGCATTTTCCCGTTATTAGTAGGACTCGTTCAGATATTATTTATTAATGTATCAATGGGTGGTATAAAATTATTTCTGAAAGCCCTGTTATTTTTAACAATCGGCAGTTTGGTTTTTTTACCGGTAAATGGATTAAAGTTTATACCGAATATAGACCTGATCCCTTCAATATTATCAGTTATCCAGATTTTATTATATATAACAATTATGGGATCAGTCGTTTTCAAACAGACTAATAAGCTTATTGTAATTAAAAGGATTGTTGCTGAAAAAAATGTTGAGCTGCAGGATGAAAGGAATAAGTTAAAATTAATTAATGAAATATTTGAATATGATATTTCTCTCGCGAAAAGAATTCAGGATCAGCTCATTCCGAAAAATAATCCCGGAGAAAACATTCATTCTCTTTATAAGCCGATGGAAGAGGTCGGCGGAGATTTTTATGATTTTATATATTTTAGAGACACAAACAAAATAGGAATATTTATCAGCGATGTCTCAGGCCACGGAATTTCGGCCGCTTTTATTACATCCATGTTGAAAACAACTATAATTCAGTCAGGTAAAAGAAAAGAAAATCCTGCTGAATTGTTCAGTTATATTAATGATCTTTTACAGAATCAGACAGGTGGAAATTTTATTACTGCTTTTTACGGAATTTTTAATATTAATGATAAATCATTTCTTTATTCTAATGCAGGCCATCCCCAGCCGTACTTAATAACGGACAGTGGAATAAAAATTCTGGAAAAAGGAAAAAATACTGCATTAGCTTTATTCTCTAATAATCACCTGGCAGAAAAAAATAAAACATATAAAAATTTTGAGGAAATTCTGCCTGATAATTCAAAATTAATACTTTATACTGACGGTTTTACAGAAGCATGTTCAATTCATGGTGACACGTTCTTTGAGTCAGATAAAATGATGCCTTGCTTCATTGAAAACAAAGAATTATCCTCAAGGTTATTTATTGAAAAATTACATCAGAGTTTAATTACTTTTAGAGAGGATGACTCTTTTGATGACGATGTCTGTTTAGTTTGTCTTGATATTAAATAAAAATCGGCATTTTATCATTCCTTAAAATTTAAATTTATCAGGGACTGCACACTTTTAGCTTTAATGAGCCTGACATCATTAATCATGGAGGAAAGATAAAATGCAGAAAAAGAATATTTGCATAGTCGGTTCGGGAATAGGCGGAATTATAGCCGCAGCGACCCTGAAGGCGAAGGGTCACACCGTCACTGTATTCGAAAGTGAGAATCGCATAGGGGGAAAATGCTGTACGGAGACATATGAAGGTCAGTATTATGAGATGGGGGCGTGTTCCGTATCTCCAGCATTTAAAACAGTCATTAAATTTGCAAGAAAGACCGGCGCTCGTTTGCGTGTTCGTGCGCCGTTTAAGGTAATACTTGATGACAATAAGCAGCACTCCTTCCGTTCGGTATATTGGCCATTTTTTAAAACTCTATGCATTCTTCGCGAAATGGCTGTTTACATCTACCATGCGCGGCGTTTTGCCAGACTTTACGATAAACCGGTAACCTATGAAAAGTTTCCCGTTGAGTATGAAGTTCCCTTTACTGAATTCTGCAGTGCACATAAATTGAAATATATTCCAGGCTGGTTCGATCTTCCCGTGGTGTCATTTGGATACGGTGGGCTTGATGTTATTAAAACATGGTATATTTTCGCATACATAAATGTTGTAAATTTTCTTGGTACCGGCATACTCCTAGTTCTTTTCGGTAACACTCCGGTCCGGGGAATGGCCAAAGGTTATGGGAATCTTGTGCAAAAAATATCCGAAGGTATAGATGTAAAAACAGGTACACTGGTAAAAAAAATTGAGCGTAATCAATGGGGTGTTAAAGTAAACGTAACTTCCACGGAAGATCCCTCAAAAAACGAGGAGCTTTTGTTTGATTCTATCGTTATTGCCGCTCCATTGAGCGATATGAAAGAGTATATGACATTCAGCGAAAAAGAGAAAACGATCCATGAGGCCACGACGCTTAATTCTTATTCAATTGTCTCATGTAAAATAAAGGATTTTCCTTATTATTGCTCACTGATTAAATACAATGCAACACATGACAGGCGGGGACATGTGGCGCTTATAGAAAAAACCTTGAAAGGAAATGCCAGTGACCTATGTGTCTGCTATATTCCTGAAGATTCTTTCAACTTGCGTGCTGAGGATATAAATCTTGTCTTCGAGGAACTGCGCAAGGATCTTGAAACAATGGGGTATACTATTACCATGGAAGATGTATTAAAAATTAAACCATGGAATAATTACTTCCCGCACTTTGAGCACAGCAGTTTTTATAAAATGCTGAATAATCTTCAAGGGGTCGATAATACCTACTATGTCGGAGCCTTGCCTAAATTTGAACTTGCCGAGCTTGTTGCGGCTGAAGCTGAAGCACTGATGGACCGGTCATTTGATGGAAAGCGTCCCGGGGAATTTTTTACGACAATAAAAAACTGGTGGTATTACTATTTCCGTTCTCTCCCTTACTGAAATTTTTCTAAATGATTACTCCTCAGTCTTCTGAACCCATTTGATTGCATATGATAAAAGTTCATTTGAAGAGGAGATGTTCATCTTCTCTTTTATTCTTTCCCTGTATGTTCCGATTGTATTTACATTAAGATTCAATGATTCTGAAATATCCTTGCGGGTGTATCCCTTTCCAATGAGTCTGAATATTTCCAGTTCTCTCCCTGTAAGCATTGATGCGGGATCATCGTTGGTATTATTCTTTCCGGACTCTCCCCCTTTAGCCAGAAAATTACTCAGGAGTCTGTCATTCATACTCTCACTTATATAAATCTTTCCGGAAATAATCTGTCGGATGGCGGTTGTTACCTGTCCGGACATCTCCTGCTTCATTATATATCCCCTTGCCCCGGTGACTAATGCCCGTTCGGCATAAACTTTTTCATCATGCATGGATAGAACAAGTGAAGGTATGTTCAGATTGTTGTCCTGAATAAATTTTATCAGCTCAAGGCCGCTAGTATCCTTCAAAGTTATATCTGCAATAACCAGATCGGGTTTTAACTGACGGACTTTATGTGTTGCTGAAAATACATCCTCAGCTTCACCACAGACTTCCATATCCGATTCTTCGTTGATCAGCTGGATAAGACCTTTCCGGAATATGGGATGATCATCAACTATAAATATTCGTAATTTCTTCATATGTTTTTTCCTTCCAGTCCCATTCATTTTTCTTATTATTAATTCTCGGAAATTTCAGTAGAATTTCTGTTCCTGATCCGGGATTGCTGCTAATATCAAGTGACCCTCCGATTGCACGGGCGCGATATTTCATCAGTTCAAGTCCTATTCCGGGCGACGATATCTTATTTTCGTTAAAACCTTTTCCGTCATCCTCGATTGAGAGGTATATGTTGTCTTCGTTCGATGAATAAGTGATAATTATATTTTTTACCTCACCATGTTTAACGGCGTTATTGATAGCTTCCTGTACAATGTAATACATATTGATGGCAATCTGACTGTTATATATTCTGACATGCATATTGAAGTTATGAAAATTACAATTGATATTGAATATTTTTTCTGTTTTATTAATCAGGTCGGTAATGGCAAAGCTGAGTCCATTCTCCTCCAGACGTACCGGGCATAGACCCCTGGCCGTGACCCGTGCTTTTTCATGAGCCTCCTGAAGGTATGCATGAATCTCTTCGGCTATTTTGATTTCGGGATTATTCTGAGCCTTTAATCTTTTTAAGAGGAGTGAACACATGGCTTCAACTCCCACGAGATGCTGTCCCAGATCATCGTGAAGGTACTGGCCGATTTTATAACGTTCTCGTCCGGCAGCGGTGAGCACTTCTTTTTCCAGCTGTATCTGATCAGTTACATCGTAGCCTACCCAGATGATACATTTTTCAGACTGAAGTTCTATAATTTCAGCAGCTATGGAGACTGTTCTTATACCATTAATTTTTGAATACATTTGGGTCACGTAGCTTCTGAGTTTACCTTCTTTGGTGAGTTCGTTGATGAATCTGTTTCTGTCTTCACGGTCTGTAAAAAATTTAATATCGATTGATGTATTGCCAATGAGTTCCTCTTTAGAGTAACCGACAAGTTTTGTGTAGCTCTCGTTAACGTCTACGTATCGTCCCTCTTTAAGAGTTGTTATTGAGCTTGGTGCGGGGCTCGCGTGAAAAGCCTTTGAATATTTTTCATCGGAGATACGAAGTTTCTGTTCAGTAATTTTTAGTTCGGTAATGTCGGAAAACATGAACATGCATCCTACAACTTTTTTGTTCAGATCAAAAAAAAGCTTAGGGGACGCAATAACATGGAAGATTTTATTGTTGGTTTTAATGCTGTCGAATTCAAGATATGGCGGAAGCATGTCGGGCCTGTTCTTCATCCAATAAAGCCATTCATCTACTATTTTGCTGTCAAAAAATTCCCGGATGTGTTTTCCAATAATATCTTTTTTATCAACACCGGCCATTTTGCATATTTCAGTAGAGGCAAGCTTTATTATCCCTTCACGATCATGAAAGGCAACTGCATCTTTGAGATTATCTGCAATTGAGCCGATGATAAGACCTCCATCATGAAGAAGTCTTTCCGGGGCCATCTGTTCCGTTATATCGTAAAATGTCGCATAATAACAGCTGAACTCACTGTCATAAGATATTGTTGCAGAGATCAGCTTTCTGGGATTTTTATCTTTAATTGAACACCAGAATTTCCCTGAAGGTACACAATTTAGAGTACTGAAAACTGAAGAGTGCTCAAGCGGGGAATAGGGGTAGTCGTATATTATCAGGTCGTGCCAGTGTTTACTTATTACATTTAATTCGGCAAGGCCTGATATTTTAAGGAATTCACTGCTGCATTTTAATACTATAAGATTATTATCGAGGATAATGGTTGCCAGTCCCGATTGAACTTTGAATAAATCATCACTGAATAAATAGTCTGAATTCATATTATCTACCAATGGATACACTTAGATTGATGTCATCAGTAAAATGTCAATATTAAAATTCAATTATTCTGCTAATGCATGCGGGCCTTTTTTCTATATTCGAGCCGTTTTTTTGCGTCACTGTTGCGCCTCTTATCTTCATCCGTTTCAAGAATCAGATCCGGGACCTTTTTCGGCTTCAGATTATTGTCTAATGCAACAAAGGTCAGGTAGGCAAAGGCCACATGACGGATCTCTCCGGTAATAAAATTTTCTGCATCAACTCTTACGCCGATTTCCATGGAAGTATTCCCTGCGTAATTAATGCTGGACTTGATTCTTAGTAAATCTCCCACATAACCTGGATTGATAAAATCAAGACGATCAATTGATGCCGTAACAACATTACCTGATGTGTGCCGGGCGGCAACTATACTTGCGGTATTATCGATAAATTTCATAATAACTCCGCCATGAATATTCCCTGCTAAATTTGCATCCTGTGGTGTCATCTGCTGAACAAGTTCAATGGCGCTTTCACTAACTCTTTTTTTGTTCATACTATCTCTCCTTTAATTTTATAGCTTAATTTGTTAAGTATCATTGGGGTTTTTATTTTCCCACACCCGGGCGAAGGTTGATGATTATTCAGTTTCAATATGGAAATAATTCTCACTTCATTTTTATCTATGTCCGGATTAGCCGGGGTTACCAAGTTATTTTATATGTCGGAAAATTTTAGCCTTTTTGAAATGAAATAATCCGGGGTCATAAAATAGATTTAATATAAAAAGAGTATGGATAAAGAAGTTGAAGACCTTGCAAATGGACTAATTGAACAGTATGAATACGATTCAATGGAAAAACAGAAGGAGTTTTATCTGGCGAATATAGCCCTTGCAGCAGAAAACGTTGTTGCAAAAACTGCAGCCCTGGTGCATGCTGCAGCAGGTGGCGCAGCATCAGCCGGAACATACGGATTCAGTGCCGACGCACAGATTCAGATAGATGCAATTGTAGAAACAACCCCTTCGGGAAGCACTACATCGGTAGCTTCAAATATAAATGCCGGCGGCAGATTTACAGTAAAAGCGGGGAAAACCGCAAAAATAGAAGGGAGCAATGTAAGCAGATTTAAAGACCTTGGTGACGCATCTGACGGAACAGACAATTTAATAGCTGAAATACTCTATGAATACCGCACAGGCCCGTACCTGATGGCACTCCCTGTACAGATAACAGTAATTGATTCGCAGGGAGCATTACTGCGGCAGAGAACCGGATTGTATGACACCAAAGGCGGAATGCGTTCAGTAACTCAGGTTGCAGGAAATGAAAGCAGTACCACAACAATGGATTATGACGGATATGGTAATCTTGCCCTTGTGACATATCCGGCGAACGATAGATCACAGCGCTACGGAATAAAATACACGTATGACTCTGCAGTGAATACATACGTTACATCAGCAGAGGATGTATTCGGACTAAAATCAAGTTCGATTTACGATCCCAGATTCGGTCTACCTATGGCAACAACAGATACAAATAAAAATACAATGTACTATTACTACGACTCATTTGGACGGACAACAAGAATAGTAGGACCATATGACGCCGGATCATACACCTTAAGCTACAGCTATGATATAAATACAATGCCGGCAAAATGTATAACCCGAAACAAAGGCTATTACATGACAAACGATTCGGTAGATACAATAGTTACAATAGATTCACTAAAGCGGGTAGTCTCAAGCGCAGTATCGAGCGAAGTGAATGGAGCAATAGGGTTTACCGTATCAGGTGCAGTAGAATATGATTTAATGGGACGGGTAATAAAGCAGGGACAGCCGCAGTTTAACCAAACCGGAATGGCAAATCCCACAATAACTGCGTATGACGCAATAGGACGGAAAACCCGAATAGCGATGCCCGACGGCACAGATGTAGACTTTGACTATTCGGTAAGCACAGTATCGGGCAAAAAAGCCCTGGTGACACAAGTAACAGATCAGATGGGAAGAAAGAAAACAACATATAAAGATATAAGGGACAACATACTAGCAGTGGCAGAACCGGGAGTAACCACAAGATACGAATACAACCCTCTGGGAGAGATACAGAAAGTAACCGACGGAGACGGCAACGAAACAACATCAAAATATGACGGATTCGGAAGAAGAACAGAGATAAACAACCCCGATACGGGGAGAACAAACTATACATACGACCCGGCGGGAAATATGACCCGGAAGATCACGGCAGACTTAAACGCAAAAGGGAAAGCAATAAAGTATCACTACGACCATAACCGCCTGGTACAGATAGACTACCCATTTATGGATGATGTATTCTATACATACGGACAAACCGGGAGTGGAAACAACAGAGCCGGACGAGTATACAAGGTAGACAACGGAACAGTAAGTGAAGAACTCTACTTTGGAAAGATCGGAGAGACAATCAAGACAATAAAAACAATAAAAGACGGATCAGCGTCAGCAACGTACATAACAAAATACAGCTTCGACAATCTTGGAAGAATGAGAACACTGGTATACCCAGATGGAGAGATATTAACATACAGCTACAACCACGGCGGACTGCTAATGGGAGCCGTAGGAGAAACCACCACAGGTAAAAACGTATATTTAGAAAAAATAGCATACGACGAATTTGGACAAAGAACAAGCGTAAAGTACGGCAACGGCACAGAGAGCTCATATCAATACGAACCGGTAATGAGAAGACTAAGCAACCTGAAGACAACATCATCGGACAACAAAACACTGCAGAATATAGCATATAAGTACGATGACGTAGGAAATATAATAGAAAGAAACAATACAGAATTCAATACAAACGACGACGTAAGCAGAAATTCAGAACAGAGCTATGAATACGACAACATGGACAGACTGGAATCATCAAAAGGAAAGTTCGACTACGAAACATGGAATCCGTTTTGGGACAAGAGAGTAAATACATACACAAACGAATTCAGCTATAACAAGACCGGGAAAATACTCCAGAAAACACAGGAGAACAAAGGACTGCTAGTAGACACAGACGAAACAGTAACAATAGCAGCCACAACATACGACTGGGAGTATAAGTACACAGGATCACATCCTAATGCAGTAACAGAAGCAGGCCCACAGACATTTGGATATGATCTGAACGGAAATATGACGGTAATGACGGATAGCCCCCGCACCCCGGTCGGTGGCACAACAGGCGTAACAAGAACCCTTACATGGGACGATGAGAATAGACTAAAGAAAACAGTTGACTCAAGCGGAAGCAACAGTATAATAACAACCTATAAATACGACGCATCAGGA
>JBBRFT010000030.1:0-22544 GCA_038241375.1 Spirochaetota bacterium | reverse complement strand
TCTGATCAGGTGTTTGAAACTGCGGATATACTTAAAGATATAATTGTAATCATGAATGACAACAACGCATTTCTAAGCACTCTCCGGAATATGATTAAAGACCTTGGAAATAATCTTCAGGATCTGATGGAGTATTTTGATCTCTCTGTTAAATATACACAGATGATCGGCGAGCTTACTGAAAAAAACAGTGAAGAAATCAGCACATATCAGTCCATGATAAAAAATATTGAAACATTCTATTCCGGTCTTAACAGAATGAGCGATAAACTTACAGAAGTTACAACTAATGTAAACAGTGAAGTCTCCAGACTTGAAGAGATTCTTAAAGGCACGGGAGATCCGGAGATCAAAATATATAATTAATAATTATATAAGCCGCAAACTTTTAGAACTCACCCCCGACCCCTCTCTTTGGTAAGAAATAGAGGGGAGATTGAGACAGAAAATTTATTCTTTTTTCAAAAAAAATTTCTTTTACATCTCCTCTCTTTTTTTATCAAATAGAGGAGATGTGCTAAACCTGCCGAAGTAGGTGCGGCAGTAGCCGGGGATGAGTTTAATAACTTTCATTTAGGGCCGGTTAGCCCGATTCTGTTTTTTCTTTTTCTATGAAAAATTTTTATTGAAAAAGGGAGCCGTATAAATCATTGATCACATATACGTTTTAAACGAGGGATCGATAATGAAAGTCTTTAAATTCGGCGGCGCATCGGTAAAGGATGCAGATTCCGTAAGGAATGTTGTAAATGTTCTAAACATTTATAATGAAGATAAAATTGCAGTAGTAGTATCCGCCATGGGTAAAATGACTAATGCTCTTGAACGTCTGCTTCATGCGTACTACTATGCTACAGGTAAAATAGACGAGGAATTCAACAATATTAAAGAATACCACATGGGTATAACATCAGCGCTTTTCCCCGATGAAAAAACTGAAATATACACCGATCTTGATAATATTTTTACCCTCTTTAGAACCCGGCTTACAATTCCTAATTCAGACAACTACGACTATGAATATGACCAGATTGTATCCGTAGGTGAAATTATATCATCAAAAATACTCAGCGCGTATCTGAACTCCGCCGGTATAGAAAATTTATGGGTCGATGCAAGATCAATTATCAAAACAGATAACACATACAGAGACGCACGTATAGACTGGGATAAAACCGTAGAACTGGTAAACAACTCAATGAAGTTTCACAAAGATAAAATATACATAACCCAGGGCTTTATAGGTTCAACCGCTGAAAACATTACAACAACACTTGGAAGAGAGGGGTCGGACTTTTCCGCAGCTATACTGGCCTATAGCCTTGATGCTGAGAAAGTGGCAATATGGAAAGACGTACCCGGAGTGTTAAATGCCGACCCGAAGTATTTTGACGATACGATAAAACTTGAACAGCTTTCATACCACGATGCCATAGAGCTTGCCTACTACGGAGCAAGCGTTATACATCCGAAAACGATCAAACCTCTTCAAAATAAAAAAATACCACTATGGGTAAAATCTTTTCTCCACCCGGAAGAGAAGGGAACAATAATTCAGAACGATAAAGTGGAATTGCAGATTGCATCATTTATTTTTAAAATGAATCAGGTGCTGATTACCATATTTGCAAGAGATTTCTCTTTCATAGCCGAACATAATCTCGGAGATATTTTCCATGAGTTGTCCAGGCTTAGAGTGCGGATTAATGTTATGCAGAATACAGCTCTCAGTTTTTCAATATGTGTCGATTGGGACGAGAGAAGAATACCGGAGCTTATAAAATCCCTGGAAACAGATTACATAATAAAGTACAACAAAGGGCTTGAGCTTGTAACCATAAGGCACTACGATCAGGAGACTATCGACAGAGTAATTATTAACAAGGAAGTGCTTCTTGAGGAGAAAACAAGAAACACTGTGCAGATGGTAATGAGAGATAAAGGCAAGGCGCTGGAGTAAGCCGCCCCCTCTGCCCTGAGGGCATCTCCCCCATGAATGGGAGGAGAAGAGACTGGAAGCAATCAATCGATAAAAATCCCGTTATCTATTCCGGCAGTAAGAACCTCATTATCCATAAGTATATCGGAAAGTGTACCCACTGCGGGGAGTTCATACTTGAAGAAAAATTTCATTGTGTGAATTTTCGATGAATAGAATTTCTTCAAAGCTTCGTCTATGGAGCCTGCACTCTGTTTTGCCGCACAATTCGCCTGCATGAGCCACTGCCAGGCGATGGTAAGCACACCTGCCATTTCGAGATATAGAGTCGCATCGGCAAGAAAAACTTCCATATTACCTTTAGATGCCACATTTAAAAGATGCCGTGATGTTATCTCAAAATCTGAAAGAGCCTGATCCAGTTTCGCGGCATAATCTTCCAGCTCGTCATATTTCTCTGCTTCATTTATTGTCGTTCTAATCTCATTAATAAAAAGCTCATAGGCACGACCGCTTTTCATTGTAGTTTTTCGCCCAAGAAGATCCTGTCCCTGGATTCCCGTTGTCCCCTCATGAATCGGATGTATCCTTGAATCACGAAAAAACAGTTCCAGATTAAAATCCTCGCAGTAACCGTAACCTCCAAGAATCTGCAAGCCGGTACTGGTGGAAAGGATACCCTTCTCTGAGGGATAACTCTTTGCTATTGGAGTAAGGAACTCAAGGAGCAGATCGAGTTTTTCAATTTCTTCATCTGAAGAAACATGTTTCAGATCTATATATTTTCCCAGCTGAAGTGCAAGTGATAACGAACCCTCGGACACTGCTTTCTGATATAAAAGCATTCTCTTTACATCGGGATGATTGATAATTGCGCACTGAGGATCTGCAGGATTTTTACTGTTCAAAGGACGCCCCTGCTGTCTCTCTTCTGAATACTTAAGAGAGTCGTAATAAGCTGCTGATGCTATACCGGCGGCACCTATCCCGACATTTATCCGCTCCTCATTCATCATCTGAAACATATATGACAGACCTTTATTCTCATCGCCGACAATCCATCCGCGGCAATCATCATTTTCACCCATAGAGAGCTGTGTAATGGGTGATCCCCGGTACCCGAGCTTATGTTCTATTCCGGCGCAGGTTACATCATTAGAAACAAGTCCACCGGCACCATCACCACGGAGTTTCGGTACAACAAACAAAGAAATCCCCTTTACACCTGCAGGCGCCCCTTCAACCCTTGCGAGCATAAGATTTACAACATTATCCACCCCATCATGTGTTCCCGCAGAAATAAAGATTTTCTGTCCCTTAATAAGATAGAACCCTTCACCGGTCGGGATTGCTTTTGTCTTTATATCGGAAAGCGAACTCCCCGCTTCGGGCTCTGTCAGCGCCATTGTTCCCTGCCACTCGCCTGTAAACATTTTCGGCGTGTAATATTTCTTCAACTCCGTCGAACCGAATGTTACAATAAGATTTGCCGCACCTGAGGTAAGTCCGGGATAAACTCCGAGAGAATAATTTGCCGCTGCAAAAATATAATTGAATGCGGCGACTATTGAATACGGAAGTTGCTGTCCCCCATCATCAAATGAAAAGTGTGCAGAGATAAAACCGATCTCTCCGCATTTCCGCATGAATGTTCTTACTACAGGATGAACAGTGACATTACCGTTCTTATATACAGGGGAATTTTTGTCCATCTCACGCAGGCATGGACGCATAATATCTGCGGCAATCTTATTAGCCGTGCCGAGAACCATATCGAGTGCTTCCTTATTGTATTCATTAAAATATTCATGCATCGACAAATTCTGAATTTCGTGCATTTCAAAAAGTATAAAATTAAGAGTCTGTCTGCTGATAAATTTTTCTTCCATGATATCCCCCGGTTAAAGAGTTGAAACTTATTTTCAATCGTTCTCGACTCTGAAATAAATTCGTTTCCACATATACTTGTTATTCTTATAAAAAGATGTAATGTAAAAATCCTGATTAGTAGCTTTTTCAATTACATTAAGACCTATGCGGTTTGAACCATCAGCGAGTTTCAGATTATCATCGTGATCGAGAACAATTTTTATATGACTGTCGGAGAGAATATCCTCCTCTCTTAGCACAGTCTCGTCAATTTCATCATAATGCTCGGGATTATTGTAATCGATATCTGAAAGCTTATCGATGTACTTGTAGTAATCAAAAAAATCTCCAAACTCTTCAATCGAGGCCGAAAAGAAATCATTACATGGATATAGAATGACGTTAAAATAACCGGCGGATTTCTTATGTTCACTTGCATTATTAACAAGCTGTCTGAGCATGGAAAACTGTGTATTTATAATAAGTTCATTCATAATAAAACGGATAAACTTCTTTTTAGTCCAGGGGAAGTGTTCTGTAATCCGCTGAATCTCTTTATCAAAAACTTTAAAATGCCGTTCTCCCAGTCCAAGAACATATATATACGGCTCGAAGATAGTTCCGTCAGGGTAATATCTGGCGCTATTTCTCAGCTTATTCGGCTGACTGTTAAGTCTCTTCCGGTGTTTCTGCGGCAGAAGATCGTTCAGATCCTCTGTTTCAACATCAATACCAATTTGAGAAATATCTTCATCTAACATATTATCCCCGCCATGAATTACATCTGAGTGAAAAATGCTTAATTAGAGCATATTATATAATACCGCTTTATTTCAATCAAGAGTTTATTAGTTTATCACTAAAAAAGATGAATAATAATTTTCTTTAATAATTTCAGAACTTTTTATAATTAATCAATCGGATAAAATACGGCTGCTTTTAAGAATTTTTTTAATTCTAGAGCGTCTCTTAAGTCTGACAATAGAGAGACCAGCCCTGCCGTACAGATTAAAAAGCCATAACGCCAAGAAGGGAAAAATTACAGTTACCTTTGTAAAATATGTCAGCTTAATAAGCGTGTCATATAATTCATCAAAGTCAGATGCAGTATAAAAAATCCGATTGCCGCTGGAACGGAGTCTCCACCGCCTGGAAATTTTTTCCGCTCTCTTTTCTCCATCGCGCATACTCAGCTCAATGTTAAACGGGGGAGCCATCACATATGGCAGTGATGATGTATTACCGGCTGATGCCGCAGCAGCTTCGGCTAGCTGTTCTCTGCAATTTTCTTTATTAATAAAACCGGTCTTATCTTTAATTACAGGAAAAACATCAATACCGGGAATGTCCTCTAATGCTTCGCGGCACGCAGCGTCACAGCCCGAAAAAAATAGAGGCTTAAGCGAATACCGGAACATTGAAGATGCAAAAAGCTGTAGTTCAGAAACCCTTCTACCATTTACAAAAATTCCACTGTATTTAGATGTAAGTGTATGTGCAAGAAAAGCTCCCGACCCGGAAGAGGCATGCATACCGATAAACATCAAAGCTTCCGCGTCATAAACATCTCCGATGCCGGGAACAGGCCCCTTCTTATATCCGTGAATTATACAAGCTCTTTTATCTATAAGCTCAGGAAGAAGGTTATAACCTGTTCGATGAAAATCTTTTACATAAATTTTTTCCGCACCACTGTCAAAAAGTCTGCAAACCACTGCATTGATATCAAGCGACATATCAATGCATGCATCGTACCATAAAGATGTATTGAACGATGAAGCCTCATAGCTGGAGCAGCCCGTACTCCCTTCAATGTCAGCAATTATTAAAATTCTTTTATACATTTAATTTCACTTTTTTATTGCAGCAATTTATTTACATGGTATGCTAATCATAGTAACTGCTCATAAACTAGCGGTATTTTATCTCCGTCTCGCCTTCGGCGCGGCGGAGAGCAATTTCACAACCGGATTTTAAGTAATTACTAATCATACGCTGCCAGAAAAAATTTCGCCACACTTATTTAATTTTTTAAATTTATTTTTATTGAAGATAATTATAATGCAGATATATTTACACAGGAGCAATTAAAAAGTTTATTAATACAAAAAACCTGCCAGCAACTGACAGGTTTTTATTTTTATCGGGGTTGACGAGACTCGAACTCGCGACACCCTGCGTGACAGGCAGGTACTCTAACCAACTGAGCTACAACCCCTTTGAACTGAATTGCTTCAGTCGAGAATCAATAGACAATTGATCATATTTTCTGTCAATAAAAAACTTATAATAAATAAAAAATTTTTGTACTTCTCAAAAACCAGTGGTTAAATTACTCTCCGCCACACCAAAGTTCTGCTACTTAGCCTGCTCAATAAAATTTTTAATATAACCTGCAGTTTCAACAGGTCTCTCCATCATCGGTATGTGACCGCAATCTTTTAAAATTACAGAGATACTGTTTTTTATACCTTTTTCAAGAACCGGTACGCTTGAAACATCAAGTACTCTGTCCTGGTCACCCCATATTATCAGCACCGGCATTGTAAGTGATGAAAAACGATTTTCAAGCATAGCAGGCGCTGCAGTTATATCGGCAAAAATTTTATCATTAAACTTACGGCTTGCAATTGCCCGTTCCGCAAGCACACCCTTGATCCGGAATGGTATATAAGGCTCTTTTACAAAAACAAATTTCAACAGCCTGTCAAAATCATCGGGGCTGTTTACCAGAAGCGGGTTTAGACCCTTTTCAAGAGATTTAAAAAGTTCACTTTTTACCGGAGAGTTAATACCGGCATTATTTATAAGGATGAGCCCCTTCACCTTTTGAGCATGTGCCGCCGCGTATACTCCTGCGATATTTCCACCCATGGAATTCCCGGCGATATAAAAACTTTTCACGCCGAGTTGAGTCAAGAATTTTTCGAGACGTTCCACTTGAGAGACCACATCGTATTTTGAAGATTCAATTTTCGACGATTCACCAAAACCTGGCAGATCGGGAATAATATAATGATATCCGGGAAGAGCAGCAACAAGCATAGGCCAGTTATCTTTATCCCCTCCGAAACCGTGAACAAGCACAATCGTATCAGAACCGGTACCCCCTTCCAGGTAGACTATCCTGTGATCACCAACGGTAATCTCCTTCTGCACAAGACCGGCACTGCGATGCTGCATTTTAACAGTAATTTCAAAAAGCTTCTCTGGAAATAGAAAAGAGAAGAGAACCACTGCCGCAATAATAATTACCGCTGAAACGGTAAGCCGTTTTAATATTTTCATTTTAATCCTCCTCCGGAATATCATCTTACTCTAAATTAAATCTTAAACATTAAATCTGAAATTAATAATGTCTCCATCCTCAACTATATAATCTTTCCCCATTACATAAAACTTACCCGCTTTTTTAAGTTCATCCTCTGTCCCAAGTTCAATCAGATCATTATACTTCATAACCTCGGCGCGGATAAAACCCCGCTGTATGTCCGAGTGTATTGCACCTGCAGCGACAGGTGCAGTTGAGCCGCTCCGTATCTGCCACTGGCGAACCTCATCCTTACCTACTGTAAAAAATGACATGAGCCCGAGAGTCTTCATCGCAAGCAGAGAGAGCTGATTAAGAGCCGGTTCTTTAATCCCCGCATCGGCCATGAATTCAGCTTTTTCTTCATCGCTGTCGAGAAGTGAAATTTCAGCTTCGAGTTTTGCCGAAACCTGCATTATATCCATGGAGAGAGGTGCAAGTTTTGCTCTTATCTTTTCCATAAGCGAAGTATCGCCGATTTTATCGTCACTGACATTAAGTACAATGAGTATATCCTTCGCGGTAATGAAAGGATATCCAGATATAAGCTTCTCCTCCTCTTCCGAAATTTTGAACGTGCGGAGATGAAGATCATTTTCCAGATGAGCTTTCATTTTACCGAGAAGCTCCTCTTCCTGATCGAGTTTAATATCTGCTTTTTTCTTGCGGCTGTTTTCGATCCTCTCGTAGCGTTTTTCTATAAAAATCAGATCATGAAAAATCAGCTCGGAGTTTATCATATCGATATCGCGCATGGCATCTACTGAACCGCTTGCGTGATAAACAGAATCATCATCGAATGCGCGAACCACGTGGCACAATCCATCCATTTTCGAAATATCAGTAAATATTTTACCCTCGCGGATTGAGTCGCTCTCTATCTTAGGGAGAAGCTGAAGATTTATTCGAGCCGGAGCCTCTTTTTTCGGCTGGTACATCTTCACCAGCTGATCAAATTTAGCATCTCTGACATCCGCAACGCCTGTGCTGTTTTTATCACCGCTTTCGGAAGGTTTTGCTCCTGTAAGCAGCTGAAAAAGACTCTTCTTCCCGGTCTGGGGCAGTCCTATTATTCCAAGTTCCATATATGCTCCTGTTTGTTTAAACCAGACTGGTTAAATATAATATCACGAATATATCCTGTTGTGATGTTCCGGCCTGAAAATAGTCTGGTCATTAAATTATATCAATCAGTTTTCAACATGAAGAAAATTTAGTCAATATTTAAAAATTTGCCCACTTCCGGGACAAGTGTGATAAACTGTTTATAGCAGCAGGGAAAAACCAAACACTGATCTTCAGACCGGGAAAATAATGGCAGAAAAACATGGAGCAATACTTATAAATGATAAAATATAAATAGAGACCTCTATGGAAGAGGCCGTTATTATGATAACTGTTTGAATATTAATTTTACAAACATAGCATCATACATTAACAGAAAAAATCAGATATATCCCGCCAGCTATAACAAGCATCCCACAAATCTTTTTAAGTATAACTGTACCACTTGAATTCTCATTCCAGTTAAGATAGTGCTGAACAGCTTCTGTAAATGTACCGGCAAGGACTATAACCGAACAATGTCCGATGGCATAAGCGAGTATGAGTAAAACGGCAAAGAGGATCCTTGTTGAGGCTACGCTGAATGCTACACCAAGCATTGGAGCCATGTAAGCGAATGTGCAAGGGCCGAGAGCAACGCCGAAAATGAGTCCAAGTATAAACGCGGCGGAAGGCCCCTTCTTCTGGTAATCGGGATTTGCCCCTTTCTCAAGGAATGGGAGTTTGATTACACCGAGCAGGTGAAGACCGATTATAAAAAATATAACAGCCACAAAATATTGGCCCCAACTTCCGATATCCCCCATCATCCTACCCATAAGGCCGGTGATAAGTCCAATTAATCCGATGGTGATAAGAATACCTGACGAAAAGAGCAGAGAAAGAAAAAATGCCCTTTTTGTTGATATACGCCCCTGATCATCGATAAATCCGATTATCAGAGGTATGCCTGCCAGATGACATGGGGAGAGTATTATGGAAAGAATACCCCATATAAAAGCCGCGGTAAATGCAATTGCAGTCGAACCCGTAATTGCACCTGACAGCCAGGTAAATATTTCGAGTATCATTACTGTACTCCCTTCATTTTAATGATTTTAACCAGTTCTTCTTTGGGGGAAAATTTTTCATTTATTGCTGCCTCGTTTTCTTTAGTGAATGTACAAATATATATTCGCACATTCATTTCAGGATTGAACAGGTTAACATTTACCGCCGCAACCGCATCCACCTGATAATGAAAATGTTTTTTCACTCTTTACACCTGCGACACCTTTCTGAATTTTTGCGCAGATATCTGCCACAAGGGAATCAGTGATCCCGGTTTCACCCTTTGTAAGATCGAAATCACTTGTAAGAACATAAGATTCTGTTGGTGTAACACCAATACGTTCCAGACATTTTTTTGCACAGGCTGTGGGGCAACCGTCAATTGTTATATTTTCATCTGCACCTTTTGCCGATTGAACAAAACCTGAAACATCACCACCTATAGCCGTAAGGCAGAGACCGCGGGCAAATTTATCTTTGATTAATTTTCTCATTACTTTATCCGAAAGTTCACCTACATCGGCAATACCGGCACAGCCGTAAACAAATTTTATCCCTTCACTTCCACAACATTCCGCCATTTTACTGTCTCCATTATTTTTATTTTAAAATTATACGGCTACTTAAACCGGACACGTATCAATATACCAGATTAAAAATAAATCCGACCATCATTATACCTACAGCAACAATACCTACAAAAATGAATATCAGCGGAAGTTTTAAAACTTTTCGTAATATTATAGTCTCTGGTAAAGAGAGACCTATGACTGCCATCATAAAGGCAAGTGTAGTACCTAGCGCAGCCCCCTTTTCAAGAAGGGCCTGCACTATAGGAATGATCCCCGCCGCATTAGCATACATTGGAACACCCAACATAACCGCAAGCGGGACTGACCACCAAGCCGATTTTCCCATGATTGACGCCATAAAATTTTCGGGTACATAACCGTGGATAGCGGCACCTACACCGATACCGATTGCGATGTATATCCAGACTTTTGAAACAATTTCAATAACTGCATCATAACCCGCTTTAATTCGATCTGTAAATGAAGGTTCAAACTCCTCCAGCTCAAAATTGCCGGCTTTGACTTCATAGACCCACTCCTCGACAAAACGTTCAACCTTTAACCTTCCGATGACCCAGCCGGATACTATGGCGATAATATAACCTGTTGACGCATAGAGAAGAGCTGTCTTCCATCCGAAAAGACCGAACAGTAATACCAGGGCAATTTCATTGATCATGGGAGCTGCCACAAGAAACGAGAAGGTAACACCAAGCGGAATACCGCTTTCCATAAAACCGAGAAAAAGAGGTATTGCCGAACATGAGCAGAATGGTGTTACAATTCCAAGAGAACTCGCCATGATGTTCCCGATAAAAAGTGGTTTCCCTTCAAGAGCTTTTCTGGTTTTTTCCGGAGAAAAATATGAGCGGATAATTCCGACAACAAATACGATTAATGTAAGAAGCATGAGTACTTTCGGTACTTCAAAAATAAAAAAACGTATTGCTTCCGTGAGATGAGAGCCTTTGACCATTCCCAAAAGAGAATAAACAAGATAGTTAACACCATCCTCCAGAAAAATATATAGCACAATACCAACAGGCAGAAGCAACAGCGGAAGTAAAATTCTGGAGTTTATTTCTTTTTTAGGTTTTTGATCCAATGTATTTTGAGCACAGCACTGTGACATTTTATTAACCCCTTCAATCCTATTTTGAAATCATTTTTTTAATTTCATCAGCAGTCAGAACCTTGCCGACCGATTTTACAACACCATCCACAACTAGAGCCGGAGTCATCATTACACCATACTCCATGATCTGTTTTACATCCTTGACCTTTGTTATCTCCGCATCAATCCCTAACTCTGTTACGGCTTTTTTTGTCATCTCTTCAAGCTTAACACATTTAGGGCATCCTGTTCCTAGTATTTCCAGTTTCATTTCTGAACCTCCATTTATATTGTAACTTTACAGATTAATAACCAATCTTCAACGATGTATATTTTCTTATTTAGTTAAATTGGAAAATATACTGCAAAAAATTTACACCTTGCTTTTACATGAATCAACAAGCTCGCCTGATATCCTGGCATTCGAAAATATGACTTCATTGATACACCCGAAAAAATTGAGAATACAGGGGACTTTCAAAGAATAGTATATGGTTGTTCCCTCTCTCCTATCCCCAAGAATACCGGCGTTTTTCATAATAGAAAGATGTTTTGATACTGTTGACATATCCGAGCCAATCATGACAGTCAGGTCATTAACACACCTCTCTCCCTTCTCCAGTTCATCTATGATAAAAAGACGAGTCGGGTGAGCCATCGCTTTTATTATCGCCGCTCTACCTTCATAATGATTTTTCAATTTATCGTTCAATCTGACCTCTCATGATTATTCCTTAATTGCCAATTTAGCCAAATACAACAATTTAGTCAAGATTTTTACAGAAAAAACACATTTCCCAGGTATATGAATAATCAATAAAACAAGGAATTGCTAAATGAAAAAATTAAGCCGCACAGTCAATGTTCAAAAAGATTTAACTTACTGAAAGAGATTAATTTTTAACAGAAATCGAATCTAAAAATTTCCCATAATCTTTGTAGAGATCTGAACTGAGAAGAATTGTCCCATGGCTCCGTTTATACTTTTTAGTATTTTGAATTGAATACTTTTTAATAAAAGTTTCGGTAATGGATACTGGAGTTATCTGATCATATTCCGCGTAAAGAACCATTGTTCTAAGCGGGTCTATTTTCAGCGTGTTATAAGCAGGGCTTAAAATTTCATAGGCTTTATCGAGCAGTTCCTCACTGAACCCGCTTTTAACCAGAAGCTTTTTATATTCAGCGAGATTGCTGTTATTGAGTATACCGGCCTTCCAGTCTATAACAGGGATCATCACACATATATGATCCAATGTTTCAATACCGGAAAGCAGGAGCAGCATTGATCCACCCATTGAACCGCCCCAGCCACCAATCTCTGAAACACCTTCCTTTTTAAGCCATGAGTACATTGTACGGAGTTCCTGAATCGAAGAGAGAATAACCTTGAAGTTGCCGATTGTATTTGATGTAAAAAATCCCTCTCCAGTTTTTTTCCCTTTTTCAGTTCTTTCGAGATGATATGGTGGAACAAAAAATACTATATCGTAATCCCGTTTAAGGGATTCATTGAAAAAGTTTTTAATAAATCTGAAAGCCATGTCGGATACACCCATCCCCGGGACCCAGAGTATCACCTTTCTGTTTTTTAATTCTCCCTGCCGGAAGATATAAAAGACAGCAGTATCATTGCCGTCAGGATGTTTGATTTCGGAAGGAAATGAAGCTTTTTCCATTATCAAAGTTCTGCCGGGCTGAGATTTCAGCTTCCATCTATCCATCGGCTGTATTGTTACTTTATCGAGGTGGAGCGGTTTTGTTGCATCCTTTATTGAGAGATTATCCAGAAAATGCTGAAGTTCTTCAGGCGTGCCGGGGTTGTAATCTGAGGTAAAGTTTTTTTCATCGCTTTTTATTCCCCGGATATCAATGCTTTTTTGTATATATGCACATCCGGGCATAAGGAATAGTACCACAGGTATGAGAAATACCGATATTTTTAATAATACAAATTTTTTAACATATAGTATCATTTTTTCCTTTTTATAACATCCACATCTCTGCAGCTATTATACTCAAATTGAATTTTAACATGGTTAATTTTATGAATTAAAAAAAAATGTTCGATCTCTTTTAATATTCGACCGGTTTTGCTTACCAGCATATCGTTAATTTTTATATGAACTTCAAAATCAGTATTATTTTCATCAAGACGCCAGACCACCTGAATGAAATTGGTTTTAATTTCATTCAGGTGGTGGGTTGGTCGATTACCCTCCAACTTATATGAAAGATTAAGTCCTTGACAGAATTTGACTGATTTCAGATTGTTGTAAATACAACTATTGCATTTGCAACAATCTGAAATCAGGGAGAAAACATGTTCAGTTACAGAATAAACAATTTTCTGCAGTTTATTAAAAAAGTTTTCTATGATCATGATATATCGAAGCTGAATCTCGGCATCAATAGAACTCAGACAAACATACTGATGTTTGTCAGTGAAAACAGTGAAAAGTCCATGTCTGAAATTAGCTTGATGACCGGACTTGAAAAGAGCTCTTTTACCCGCTCCGTGGATTATCTTGTAAAAAATGAATTTATTGCAAGGAACTCATCGGAAAATGACAGAAGAATTACAAAATTATCTCTTACTAATAAAGGGATCAAGGCTGCTAAACTGATTAAAAATGACTTTGATGATTTTCTCGAATCACTAATTTCAGATTTTTCAGAAAAAGATAAAAAAGATTTTTTTGAATCATTAGATGCTACTTCAAAATATATAAACAGAATATTAGACGGCAAAAAGAAGATGGCTACGGCAAAAGAGGCGTTTTTAGAATAAAAGGATACAATTCACATCTGCAAACCGGAATTGAAATATTTTACAAGGGAGTGAGTTATGGAAAAAAAATTATTAAACATCATTAAAGACTGGGTTGGTAAAAATAAAAAAATATTCTGGAAATATGAAGTTTCAAGCTTTTACAAATCTTATGTAATAAAAGTAGGTAACCTGCCCGATCCAGCCGCGGAAAACATTACAGTATCTGCAAATAATCGTTTACTGAACATCCAGCAGAAAACAGAATTAAGCAATGCTATTAAAAAAGCATATACTAAAACAGAAACATCAAAAGCCACATCTATTGATGTAAGAATTGATTATGAAGACGGGGCCGTAATTGCAGAAGTTGTTTAAATAAAGTAAAAAAATTTCTGTCTTCAATCAGAAGTAACGCAGGTAGGATTTGAAAATAAATCATAACTCCGATTGCCCTTGCGGCAGCGGGGAAAAATATAAAAGCTGCTGCGGTAGCCAGCCTGTTGTATCGACTAAAAAGTATATAAACGAAGCACATGAATGGATGGATAAAAATATACTAAGAGGGGATTACCCCAATCTATACGGATACCTCATACTTGTAGAGCATAAAATTCCTGCAGAAGAGATATGGAATCAGCTCCGATTCTGGACAGAGGAGTATCTGAATTTCGGGGAGAACCGGACTCAGATATGTCACAAAATTATTGATGAAGCGATTGAATATCAGATAGAACTTGATAAACAAGAGGGATACCGGCCATATTTCTGCAGCAAAGGGTGTTCCAACTGCTGCTATCAGCCCGTTGCATGTACTGATGAAGAAGCACAGCTTATATACAGATACTGCGGGGAAAACATCATCAATATCGATTTTGAAAAAATTAAAAGACAGCAGAAATATATAGAATTCGATTCCAATAATAATTTTTACGGCCGAACCAACTGGGATGACCAGCCCGATGAGGATCAGCCGTGTATTTTCCTGAATAAAGATGATGAGTCATGCCTGATATGGAAAGTCCGCCCTTTTGTATGCCGCGTTCACCTTGCGGAAAAAACGAATGAATTCTGCAGGTCGATCAACGGTGTCCCCAATCCCCTTGCAAGCGGAATCCATTACCCCATAACCAGCTATATCCTCAGCTCAATATTTACAATACATTCCGGCTCTGTGGGTAAAATGATGGGCCGGCTTTTAATCGACCAGAGAGATAACGACACCACCGCTGAATTCTAAAAATTTACATTTTAAAATTTAATTCACCACTTCATTGTCTGCCTCACTATTCAGCGGCAGGGTAAACTTTACATTATTTTCACAATCACTCCGGTTTTATTTGTTGACACTAATACCGATAATCCTCAGAGATAACAGACTTAAAATATTTATTATATGGTGATTATATGCTTCCAAAAACACTTCCATTTACAAAAAAACAGATCGATGAGATTACTGCGAAGTATCCTACCCCTTTTCACATCTATGACGAAAAAGGGATCAGAGAAAACGCTAAGAAACTTATAAAGGCTTTTTCATGGGCTCCGGGATTTAAAGAGTATTTTGCTGTTAAGGCAAATCCCAATCCCTATCTTGTAAAACTCCTCAGCGAAGAGGGTTTCGGAGCGGACTGCAGCTCTCTTCCCGAACTGGTAATTGCCGAAAAGGCCGGAATCACCGGTGAGAATATTATGCTCACATCTAACAACACTCCTGCAGATGAATTCATGTATGCGAGAAAACTCGGAGCTACTCTTAACCTCGATGATATCAGTCATATTGATTATGTTGAAAAACATGCAGGTCTGCCGGAGATCATCTCATTCAGATACAATCCCGGTCCTCTTAAAGGGGGAAATGCAATAATTGGAATTCCCGAAGAGGCGAAATACGGACTTACACGTGACCAGCTTTTCGAAGCATACAAAACAGTTAAAGAGAGAGGAGTTAAACGTTTCGGCCTTCACACAATGATTGCGTCAAACGAACTCCATGCCGATTACTTTGTCGATACTGCTGAGATCCTTTTCGAGCTCATTGCAGATCTTAGTGAAAAACTGAAGATAGATTTCGAGTTTGTAAATCTCGGCGGCGGATTCGGAATACCTTACAGACCGGGAGACAAACCTCTCGATCTTGAATACATCTCTTCAAAAATACATGAAGCCTACGACGAGATCATAATCGGACGGGGACTTAAGCCGCTGAAGATATGCATGGAGAGCGGAAGACTTATCACCGGGCCATTCGGATTTCTTGTTACGAAGGCTATACACAAAAAAGAGATCTATAAATCATACATCGGTGTTGATGCATGCATGGCTGATCTAATGAGACCGGCACTTTACGGTGCATACCATCATATAACAATTCTCGGGAAAGAGGATGACAAACCGGTAAAGAAATACGACATCACCGGATCTCTCTGCGAAAACAATGATAAATTTGCAATAGACCGGATGCTCCCGGAGATTCAGACAGGGGATACGATTGTAATCCATGACACCGGGGCTCATGGTTATGCCATGGGATTCAACTATAACGGGAAATTAAGATCAGCGGAACTTCTTCTTAAAGAGGATGGTTCAGTGAAACAGATAAGAAGAGCCGAAACGATGGATGATTATTTTGCCACAATAGATTTCAAAGGACTATAATAAATTGCTTGAGGGGAATTATTTCCCCTCAAGTCTCTTCTGCACAATCTCTTTAATTATTGCTCCATCGGCTTTTCCTTTCAGTTCTTTAGATGCCATTCCCATTATTTTACCGAACTCTTTCTGAGACACTTCTCCTGCACTGCTCAATATTTTATCAACAGCTTTTTCAATCTCTTCAGGGCTCATCTGTGCAGGCAAAAACTCTTCTATAATTTTAAGCTCAACAGCTTCCTTATCTGAAAGATCTTTTCTCCCGGCAGCATCATACTCACGGATAGACTCTTTTCTTTTCTTCGCCTGACGAATAACTGATTCCTGCATCTGTTCATCAGAAAGATCCTGCCCGGTTTTACCTTTCTCGTACATCATGTCAGACTTGAGCATCTTCAGGGTCCCGGAACGATCCTTATCCCCTGACTTTAAAGATTCTTTCATTCCAGCTTCGATTCTTTCTAAAAGATTCATTTCTACTGCTCCTTGATTTTATTACAATCTAACGAAGAAGCAGTGCCGAGGCAAGAATATTTTCAGCGTATTTTAAAACAGGTTTAAGATAAGGACTTATACCCTCTCTCCCCCACTTGTTCTGCTCCACCTGAACAATCCCCCAGAACGCACCCCAGACGAAATCTGTTGTGTGATAAATATCTGTTTCACGGAAAAAGCCCTGCTCAACTGAAAGAGCCGCTATGGAATTACCCTCTGTAAAACACTTATTCCCCCAGAACCTGATTACAGCATATGATTCAGCATTCATATTATAATGTATTCCAAACTGAATAAAGATATTAAACAGTTTAAACAGATCGGGGTTCTCTTCAAAAGTTCCATAATACACATCAAATACATCACCTATGATTTTGCGTCCATCATGATACTTCTTATCATCAAGCAGTACCCGTACAGCTTCAAGTTTTAAAGCAAGAGATTGTATCAGCGGCTCAACAAGCTGAACGAAGAGTTCATCTTTTGTTTTAAAATACTGATATACCGTAGGCTTGGTGAGACCGGCTTCTGCTGCAATGTCATCCATGGTAGCACCGTTATAACCTTTTTCCAGCATAACCTTCTGCGCTGCAGCAAGGATATCCACAGTTCGACGAAGTTTCTCTCTTTTAATTCTCTTTTCAACCGGCGGTTTACGAAGCATATAATCTCTCTTTTAATGGATTGTATAATTACAAGATATTGTATTTCTGCCAAGAGTCAATTATTAAATAAATGAGATGCCCGCCCCCTCTGTCGCGGTGCGACATCTCCCCCATGAATGGGAGGAGATGAAATACAAGATGTTCCATCTTCCCCTTTCTCACATTCATGGGGAAAGGTGCCCGACGGGCGGAAAGGGGCGGTAAAGATAAAGGCGCGATTATATAACAACGCATTCATCTTTCTACAAAATCTTATTCGTCCGTTTCCAGATCTTCTGCTCTTCCGCTGCTTTTACAAGCTCGTCCTGAAAATCGGGGTGAGAAATGGATATCAGTTTTTCCGCTCTCATCCACAATGGCGCAAGTTTCAGATTTACACATCCGTATTCAGTAGCAACAAACTGAACCGACTGCCTCGGGATAGTCACTGCAGTTCCAGGTTTGAAGTACGGAACAACTCTTGATAAAACTGTCCCGTCTTTTAAAGTATATGTTGAGGGAATACAGATAAAACTCTTCCCACCCTTAGACCAGAAAGAGCCGGATACAAAATCGAACATACCGCCGTTGCCGGAGATCTGCTGAAAGCCGTTACTCTCGGCATTAACCTGGCCTAAAAGATCAACCTCTATTGCTGAATTTATAGACATAAAATCATCAATGGACTTTATGGTATCGAAATGATTAACATATCCCACATTATAAGAAGCCAGTGCCGGATTATTATCCATCCAGTCATACAACTTTCTGCTTCCAAGGGCAAAAGTGTAGGCGGTTTTCCATCGGTCAATATTTTTTTTTGAGTTATTCATTCTTCCGGAAATATACATCTCCATATATGCGTCAACAAGCATCTCGGTGTGTCCGCCAAGATTTTTAAGATCACTCTGCGCAATCATATGTCCAAGAGTATTAGGCATACCGCCGATACCAAGTTGTATACAGCATCCGTCCTTCAAATATTTAAAAACATGCCCCGCTATTTTCTTCTCTACATCAGTTGCTTCCATATTCGGAAGTTCAAAAAGAGGTTCATTATTACTTTCAACAACATAATCTATCTGGGATATATGTATTGACTCCCTGGCCCCGCCTAGAGCTACGGGAATATTTTTATTTACTTCTACAATTACTTTCGGAGCTTTACACCAGCTGTACATACACGCGTTGTTCATCCCGAAATTAAAGAATCCATTCTCATCCATTGGAGCAACACGCATTATGTGAACATCCTGAAGTCTTATCCCTGTTTTATCGGGATCATAATCATGCAGATCACCATCAAGGTGTTCGCACTCCCAGTCTGTCTCTCCAAAATTAAGAGGACAGTAATGAACCTGATCCGCGTACAGCATCTTCATCATCCGGGTCAGAAGAGAATAATGAAAATCACCATACATAAAGACCTCACCCTTTGGATCTTTAGCAAGAACTTCCGGAAGAGGTGGAATAGTTACAGCCCCGTATACCTGAACATCTTTAAGTTCATCTTTTCTTCCGGCAAGCGCGGCATCACATGCAATCGGTTTGCCGTTAAAGAAAGCATATGTTATCCAGTCTCCCGACTTCACGCATTTAACAGCTTCTTCGGCAGTACAGAGCTTATCCTTATACTGTTTTGCCACATCTTTTTTAGATTCAAAATTCATTTCATAAGCCATTTTTATCTCCTTCTATATCTGTAATAAAAACTAAAAATTTGCCCGGACAATTCTGATATTTAATAAATTCCCAAAAGATGCATTAATTAATTACCGCATACGACTCAGATTAACACCTGTTTCCATTCGATATTCTTTTCTAAACTTAGATTTTAACACACATATAAAACAGGTGCGCCGAAAATCATATTCAATGTATAGCCATGATACGGAAAGTCAACAATTATTAAACCATTGGTTAAATAATTTTACCAAAAGTTAAATATAAGCTCAAAAAATCTGCAATATAAAGTAATTAAACCCAAAGAAGATTTAATTCATCAACATAACCTGAATAATGTTAATTTATATTTCCTGAATACAGGCTCTGACCCTGATTTTGAATATCGGGGTCAGAGCCTGTTGTTATAAAAAACATTATTAAAATCCCTGTTGACATTTCTATTCGCAGCGCATTATGTTCATTATAGTAGCAACCATGGGTGGTAAAATGAATTGGGAATGGACCAGCAGTCTTGAAACGGGAATTGATCTGATTGACGAGCAGCATAAGGAACTTTTTAACAAAATTGATAAACTTGAACTTGCTATCTACAAAGGTCGGTCGACGATTGAACTTGGAAATCTTATGAAGTACCTTGAATCATATATTGGTGAGCATTTCGAAATTGAAGAACAGCTTATGCTCGACCATACTTATCCAGATTTTGCCGCACATTCCCGTCAGCATAATGAATTCCGTAAAATCTTTACAGGAATATTAGACAGCTGTAAAAACCGGGGAGCAGACAGCTATCTGGCAATTAACGTGGATAAAGAGATGAGGAAATGGTGGGAGAATCATATTCTAAAAATGGACATGGCTTATATCCCCTTCGTAAAAAAATAAACGACACTTTCAACCGAAGTCATAATCATTTAACAATCGGCCCCATATGCTTTATCATTTCATCTGAGAGTTTTTTTAAAGTAAGCGCGCGGTAGGCATCTAGAGATAGATATCCGGGAAGATATTCATCCTTTTCAACATCACTGTAACGGTTTGTAATAGACAGAATAACCGAGCCGGTTTTCACATCCACAATCTTTACAGATATCTGAAATTTATAAATTGTCTGAGTTTTGATTTCATCGTTTCCTTCCCGGAATCGTAAATCGCCGAAAAAAAATGTATTGTGAGGATAGATATTCCTTATAACCTCTTCATTTACAATTATATCTCCAATAAGAATTGCATCAGCACCAGCTGTTATTGCAGATTTAACAGCATCATCAAGTACAGCACCAGATGACAAATTTTTTTTATCAAAAGAGACAATCGCCATTTTCTCTTTCGGTATAATTTTAAAACTCATTCCGATCAATGCGGATGTAAAACTCTGCTCGGCTTCTTCATAAATTTCATTTTTTAATTTATCCGCTTTTGAGGAATACTTAAAAGGAACTATTGCAACTGTTTTAAGAGAATTTACTGCAACTCTATCTACAGCAACTTCTGCAGTTGTGCAACTTAATATAATCATCGGAATAAATAATATTGAAAATTTCATATTACACCTCTGAACCGGTAGTCCGTAACTTCTGCATTTTTTAGACTTTTACAGAAGGGGGGCTCTTTAGAAAAAACCCCTCTTCTCTAATGTGAATTACCAGCCTCCGTACCAATTCTGATACCATTTGATCATCTGGTCAATCTCATCAGCCTGTGCAGAGATAATATCTTTTCCAAGCTTTCTCATTTCAGGTTTTTTACTGTCAACGATCATCCCTGCCATCATGACCGCGCCTTTGTGATGCTTAACCATCATCTCTATAAACTTCTTATCGAAATCGGGCGCGTTTTTAAGATCGTCCATTGTGCCGCCCATCATATCGTGGCCCATCATCATATCCATCATGGCTGGATCATGCATACCCATCCCCATTTTTTGCATATTCATCTTCATCGGTTTGACCAGTACTTCTGTACCGAACCATTCTTTATACCACTTCTTCATAGTTTCGATCTCGAGTGCCTGAGATTTAATTATGTCCTGCGACAACTTTTTGATCTCAGCTTTCTTCGATTTTTCAAGGGCGAGTTTAGCCATAACTAATGCATCTTCGTGATGCGGGATCATTTTTTCGATAAAATGACGATCCATCTGCATCATGTCCATTTTCGTTCCGTCCTTCATCGATTTATGATCAGTAACAGCTGCTTTATTATCTATTCCAGCTCCGTCGGACCCATGTGAATCATGCGACTGCGGGAAAGAAGGTGAAGCGATAAATGCTGCGATAAAAACCAGATATAGAATTTTTGTTATGTTCTTCATTGGTTTACTCCCTGTTATTTTTCTCAAGATTTTTTAATATAGTCAAAATATAAAACATAATCAACATTAAAAGAAAATTTTTATTAAGTATTTTAGATTTTTTTAATATTACACCGGCAATACCCACATTTCATGCAACAGAATTCCGGGAATAAAACTATATATTATCAATCTCCCTCTCTGCAGTAATTGCGGCAATTGTGCCGTCAGAAACTGAAGTGGTTATCTGCCTGTAAGGCTTTTTAATTACATCCCCCGCCGCGTAAACACCGGGAATATTGGTCCGCATATATTCATCTGTAATAATATATCCCTGATCATCAACCGCCACAGCTCCATTGAACATTCCGGTATTCGGTTTCATCCCTGCAAATATAAAAACACCGTCAGCTTTAATCTCGCGCATTGAGCTGTTTTTCAGATTCTCAATTTCGATAATCATCGATCCGTCGGGCTGTTTATTAAACGAGCGCGGTTCATGTTCAAAAATAAAATCGATCTTTTTGTTAGAGAATGCTTTCTCCTGAGCCTCTTTATTCGCCTGGAGTTTATCAAACTGATGAACTATTGTCAGTCTCCCTGCAAATTTTGTAATAAAAAGAGATTCCTCAATTGCAGAGTTCCCGCCGCCGATTACCACAACATGTTTGTCGCCGTAATATTTTGCGTCGCATGTTGCACAGTAGGATATACCTCTCCCTTTGTATTCTCTCTCTCCGGGGATTCCGAGTTCGCGGTATGATGATCCTGTTGCTATAATTATCTTTTTAGCAGTAATAGTTTCATATCCATCTACAATGATCTTCTTATTTACAAGATCCACATCGGAGACATCAACGGCGGATCTGAATATTACTCCCGCCTCTTTCGCCTGTTCATTCATAAAATGTGTAAGCATAAAACCTTCAACAGGTTTAATAAATCCCGGATAATTAGACACCATATGAGTTGTCGTAACCTGTCCGCCGGGCAGAGCAATATCAGCAACAATTGTTTTAAGCTTAGCCTGAGCGGAATAAATTCCAGCTGTAATACCGGCAGGTCCGCCGCCGATAATCAAAACA
>JBBRFT010000029.1:0-23153 GCA_038241375.1 Spirochaetota bacterium | reverse complement strand
GATCATCTCTTCTTAATATAATATGACTCCCATGCTGTCTTTTAAAATTAAAACCTGCCTTTTCCAATATCCTGACACATTCTCTGCCGGAAATTCTCGTCACACCCTAAGTGAAAGACAATCAAGCTTCCCTCACTCGTTAAGGAGCTTTCTCTGCTTTGATATCTCCTCCATTTCTGCATTGAATTCCGGGAAACGTATGCGCAAGCTGTCAAAGTCTGATTTCGATAGTCTATACACTTCGCAGTGTGTTAAAGTCTGAATACTGGCGCTCCGCTTCTCCCCGATCAGAAGAGAGGTTTCGCCGAAGGTTGAGCCAGGCCCCAGCTTGGCTACCTGTTTATCATTTACCAGTACTTCGATCTCACCGCTGCTTAAAAAAAACATACAATCACCATATTCACCCTGTCTTATAATGTAGTCATCAGGGAGGTAAATTAACGGTTTAAGCATTTGTATCGCTTCGCGCACAAAAACATCTTCGGCATTTTTAAAGAGATCCACCCTCATAATCATATCCCGGTTGAGGTACAGCATTATTTCAAGGGAGATGCTCACCGGCAGATCGGACAGAGGGTTATCCTCGGAGACATTCTTCTTCATGTCCCAGATATAGTAATAATAGCTGAGTATCTTCTCCTGCATATCTTTTGGTATGCTTTTATTGTTAAGGTATATCCTTACAGAATCAATCTTTTTCACAAACTCAGCGCGTGCGACATCAAGGTTCGCGATTAGTCCTGAAACGTTACCTATAATATAGCCGTACATTCCCACTCCGAAAATCTGCACAATAATTGTATAAATTATCTGCAGGTTGCTGTCGTGGTCGGGATAATAATCGCCATATCCGATTGTGGCAACTGTTGTTACGCTCCAGTACAGTGAACGGATATACTGGTCAACAGGTATACGTGACATTTCCGCTGCGCCGATGACAATCCAGCCCAGGGCCATATAATGCACTGCCTGAGTAAACCAGAAGCCGAAATCCATCAGACGCATGACACCGGGATTTATTCTCAGATACTGCTGCAGCTCCTTTGTGATCTTTTTTATTTTCAAAAGCTTTATAAGCGTTATGAGCTGCAGTATTATAAAATACAAATGCCGCCCGTCATGTTCATCCGGAAAGCCGAATATAAGGAGTATCAAAAAATCGAGAGGGAAAGCTGTAATAAAATCTACAGTAAACCACCCCTTTAGATAATGTTTTGCTATTATCTTTCGGTCCCCCGATATTGAGTGTTCTACTTTAACAGTTGAATTAAAGTTAACCAGAATATCCAATGCGAACAGGGAGAGAATACCCCAGTAAAAAAGATCGCACTTGTATATCTGAAAAGTAAACCTGTAAGAAAAAACTACTGAAAAGGCCAGTACCGCAAGAACAACGATTAGGTTCCAGAGAGTCTTTATTCTGCTGTTGCTGATGATAACCGGAATTTTATGCATAGAAACCCTACCTAAAGATGTATAATTAATTATCGGAGGGAGATGCCGTTTTAAACAGGGTTTATTGCAGTGAGCACCTATATTTTAATCAGTAATAATATTTTCAACATCACTAAAGGCATATTGGACAGAATAAATCTGCCACTGTTTTTCAAAGATGCGCGAAAGGATCAAAAAGAGCAACTCCGCATCCTTCGAAGTCTTTATGATTACGCGTTACTACTACAAGGCCATATTCAGTCGCAGTTGCCGCTATAAGAATATCCGCCTGGGTCCTTGTTATTCCGGCAGCCTGGAATTGCCCTCTCAAAATGCCGGCCCTGCGGGCAATAGATTTTGTTATTGGAATTATTTCGCAATACTCATCTATAAATTTTTCAATTAAATTCATTACTTTCAGATTAGGACGCCAGGCTAGACCAAAAGAGATCTCTTCAATTGTAACAACACTGAGCGCACACCTGTTCACAGTGGAAGCCCAATCAAGAACTGACTGCTCCGGAGAGTGTTTCGAAAGCTCACTTATTATATTTGTATCAATTAAATACTTAATCATTAAAAAAAGCCTTACGATTGCTTCGTGGAAGAACTTCAAAAGTATAGGACTCATCAGAACATAACGAACTGAATTCACTTATAACTGACGCGATATTGCGTCTGGAATAGGCTTCCTTTATGGTCTTATACTCATCAAACTCCTTACTGCTTACAACAACTGCCACCATTTTATCCCGATTATAAATAAACTGAGGTTCACTACCGGCTTTTTTAATAAGTGCAGAAAAACTGGTCTTTGCATCTGCTATTTTCCATTTCATAACACACTCCACATAACATGACCAACATAATCATAAATAAAGACCATGTCAACCTTTTTCAAGATACAGTCTCATGTAACTACTTAAAAACTGGTGGGATTTTATCTCCGCCGCGCCGAAGGCGCGGCGGAGAGCAATTTACCACCGTTTTTTGAGCAATTACAGTCTCATCATCTGATTTTAAAAAAATTTCTGATAAACTTCGAAATAAAGATTCAACACTCTCATTGAAAATCCCTAAAAAAAATTTAACTATGGAACCTTTTAACAACAAAGCAGGTCTAACAATCAAAACAAACGGAGGATAAACCGATGAAGAAGACTTTATTTATAACTATGGCACTAATGATACTATCATTATCCGCAATATCACTTTCCGCAAGAGGTATGGGAAAAGGCATGGGTGACGGAGGATGCGGCGGCCAGGGAATGGGGATGCAGAAACCATTTAAGCATCTTGAGATGCTGCAGTATCACTTCGACCTAACCAACGCTCAGGTCGATAAAATCTACAAAATCGATAAAGATTATATGGATAAGTTTCATCAGAACAGAAATGATGCCGATAAGATTAAAGACTTGAGAGAAAAACATCGCAGCGAGATTGAAAGCATTTTGACTCCTGAGCAGAAAGTAAAATGGAATGAGTTCGCAAAAAACCGTCCTGTTAAAAACAGTGACAACAAACGAGGTTCCGCATTCGGAGCGATGAGCGGTATGCCAGGAATTCATATGGGATTCATGCAGAAAGATCTCAAGTTAACTGACGAACAGATTGATAAGATTTACAAAATTCACAAAGACAATATGGATCAGCTATACCAGGTCAGAAATGATGGGGACAAAGTAAGAGAATTAAGAGTAAAGCAGGATGCTGTAATTAAAAAAATTCTTACAGCTGAACAGTTCACAAAATGGGAAGAATTTAAGAAGTATCAGCCATGTGACGGGAAACCCGGCAAAGGGAGAGGTCATCGCGGAATGATGTGGGATGATGACACAAAATAGTATTGCTGATAACGGTTTGAGATCTTCAAGCCGTTATCCCTATTTATAAAACAAAGGTAACTCTATGAACAGCAGAATAATTATAATAATACTTTCAGCAGTAATCGTAATCCAGATGGCGGCAGGAGTATTTATTTTAAAAAGAGACAAAATGGAAGACCCGCCTACTTCGCCGTTCGGATTTATGGAAGATAGAATAGGGATGGAACCGGGAAAACACCGGATGAAGGGTAACAGATTCGGCAGATCATTCTGCGAACCGGAATTCATGAAAGAGAGACTCTCCATGAATCAGGAACAGATGGATAAAATTACTGATCTGAATAAAAAATTTGATTCTGAATTTGCCGGATATATAAATCTCATTAAGCCGGAAAAGAAAAAACTTAAAGCTCTGCTTGATAATGATACTGACGATATGACTTTGGTAAGGGAACAGCTTAAAAAAATTGAAGCGCTTAATGTAGAGATTCATCTCCTGCGAATTAAGCAGGGCAAAGAAATTTCACAGATTCTCTCACTTGAACAGATGAATATACTCAAGGATGAAAGAAAAACGCTCTTTGAAAAGATGAAAAGAAATCATGGCGGAATGAGATGACCGAGAAGGAGTTCGCTGAAATTGTAAAAAGAACAAAAAAAACTGTTCTTTCCGCAATTGAAAAGAATTTATCCGCAAGATTTTATCATGCAATAGATGATGTCGCACAGGAGACTTATATTCGGGCATATAATGGACTTGCAAAAAACAGTTTCAGAGGCGACTCATCAATCGAAACATGGCTTTACAGAATTGCAAGAAATGAATCGCTCCGGATGAATCAGAAACTAATCCGTGAAGAGGAGAAAACAAAAAAAGTGCTGGAGAACTCTTCACACTCCTTTACACAGAAAACTGACTCAGGAGAAGCAGCACATCTGCAGGATCATCTTATACTACTTCCGGATAAATACAGATCGGTTCTCACTCTTATATCTCAGGGATTTAACATAAAAGATATTTCTAAGAAACTCGGAATAAGACCAGGGACAGTTAAATCAAGAACATCCAGAGGCAAGGAAATGATTCACGAAAACATAAGGAGGGAAGACCATGAAAACTAATGATAATACCGCAAATACAGAAAAGATGAATGAAGAGATTAAATTAAGAATGGAAAGTGATTCATGGGATTTTTTTATCTCTCACAAAGTCACCGAAGCAAGAAATATAAAAAGTGAAAATAAAATTAACATTTGGTCTTTCGCATCTCTAGCGACAGCGGCTATGTCTTTTATAATTTTTATGGCAAGTGTATATACTTTTACATACTCAAACAGTAGTAATATATCCACTGGATCAATTTACAGCTACGCGTACATCAAAGACGATATCAACCTTGACAATGATATAATTGCTGCCGGGCTTGAGCTAACAATAAATGAAGTATACCCTATGAGATAGCACTCTGAAGCTCTTCCGGTGCAAAGGCTGCTTCAATGCCGAGCTTCATTGTTGTTCTGCAGGCAAACTCCTCCTGCTTTCCTTTATTCCACTGATTAACAGGTCTGTAATAGCCGGATATTCTTGAATAAATTTCTGCGGGGATTTTAACACTCTTAGACATGGATTGCCTCTTTTTTTTCTCTACTTACTCTACGTTATTATTTATACGAAATTAGATAACATAACATTCCCCCCAACATGAAAACCGGGGACATAAATAATTATTATACTGCAAAAGCCGCGGAATAAGTATTGATATGATTTAGTTTTCAGTAGGATATCTAATGAGACATAATCTGTCAAGAATTAATAAAAAAAAGTGCACTTTCTCAAAAATTTACGCACTAATAAAAACCTCATACACTTAAGGGCTGTCCCAAAAACTCCGTTTCGGGACAGCAGGGAGCCCAGCGGGGCTTATAAAGGGGCTGCCGCACCTTTGGCCCTGTAAAGATTGAGTTATTGGAAATGCACTTAAACACTTAAAAACCAGTGGTAAAACTGCTCTTGCCTGAGACAGAAGCGTAGCGAAAATAAAATGCCATCGGTTTATAAGCCGTTACACTTAATCATCCAGAGAAGCAGGGAGATATATATCAAAAACTGTTCCCGAACCTGGTTCCGAATGAACTTCGATGAAACCCTCATGACGGATTATAATATTATGAACCACGGCAAGACCAAGACCGCTCCCTTCACTCTTAGTGGTAAAAAACGGATCAAATATGTTTCTGAGTATAGACCGGTCTATTCCGGGTCCGTTATCCGCAACTGAAAGATGCAAAGCTGCTCCTTTAAAACTTGAAAATATTTTTAACCCGGAGTCTGCCTTTTCGATCAATACCGAAATAATCGGATCAGTAATCTCCCCTCTTTTAATTGCTTCTGACGCATTTACTATTAAATTCAGAATCACCTGTTCAAGCTGAGTTCTATTCCCATTTACAATGCTTTCTTCAGCGTTATTATAAAATTTCAATTCGATATTATCCGGTATGGATGATCGAACCATAGCTGTTACATCTTGAACAATCTGTTCAAGACTTATCCTGCTGAAACTCTCCTCATCATTCTTTGAAACTGACAGAAGATTTTTAACAAGCAACGCCGCTTTCCCGCCCGACTGCTTAATTATATCAAGATGATCTATAATACTTTCCGTATCCGCTTTATTATCTTTTATCATCATATTCAGATATGACGCTGTACTGATAATTCCTGAAATTATATTATTAAAATCATGTGCAAGCCCGCCAGCCATTGTTCCAAGAGCCTCCACTCTTGAAGCGCGGTTTAATCTCTCCTCATTTTTTTCAAGTTCTGTTATATCGTCGATTCTTATAATAACACCTGTTATATCTTTTTTACTGAAGGGGAAAATAAAAATATTCTTAACAAAAGTCTCTTCAGAACCGCAGTCCTCTTTTACAAAAATCTCTTTGAGAATCTCAATAGTAACTCTGCTCTTTCGTACTTCATCACACTTGACTTTATATTTTTCTAAAGAAGGAATAATCTCCCACAGATTCCTGCCGACCGCATCACTGGAGGAGTATCCGGTATACTTTCCGGCCTCGCTATTCCACTGAATAATTCGTTCATTTTCATCAAGAGTTATAATTATTGAAGGCATTGACTCAATTATATCATTCACATAGAGTGTGAGCTCCCGCAGCTCTTCGTTGGACAGGTTCAGTTCAACAGATCGCTGCTTTATTGTTTCAGTCATGCGGTTGATGCTTGCCGCTATGTCGCTGAGTTCATCTTTTGCGTCATCAATGATTACAGTATCGTAATCGCCGTAACGAATCATTTTAAGACCATCAATTATATTTGTTATTCTCTTCATAAAGAGAGAATTAAGCTTCCCTGCCGAAATAATAAAAGCTGAAATTGTAATAAGCATCACTGAAATAATGGAATAAATAAATATCTGTTTAATATATTTATTAAGCGCGCTTACATCATAAATCAGTTCAAAATAAACATTAGTTGTCCGGTTAAAAAAATACCGGTTCATTTTCACCTTCTTATAAACAAAAATTTTATCATCGGATTCGATTAAAACATTATCCTCCCTGATAATTCTCTTTGCAAGATCAGTAGATATATCCATTTTCTTCCCGGCGTTAATCAAAGACCATCCGGTACTTTTTGAAATTGAGTAAATATCAATAGAGTAAAGATACTCGTTATAGAAATTTCTAAACATATCGCCGAAAAGAAATTCATACAGCGCGAAATTATACTTCCTGTTAACAAAATCAGGGACATCATATGAAACTTCGTATATAATATCGCTACCCTTAGGACTGTAATACATGTAATGGTTGATCTTACCTTCACGGGTAGAAACAGAAATTCCCTGCGAGACAACCTCCCCCTTTCCATAGATTGAATTGATATATTCAGTAAAATCATTGCTGATGCTTAGAAGGTTAAGACCTTTATCTGCACTTAAAGAGCTATTAAAGACTACACCGGCAGAATCGATAAAATATATCTCCCCGACGTTCAGGCTTTTAGCTTTTTTCTGAAGTTCTTCAGTGGATATATTTCCAATGGATTCATAAGTCGGATAACTCTTAACAAGATTATAAAGAGCAGCGGTGCCTTTTATGTCCATATTCTTTTCTATTGAATGAAGAATACTCTGGTAATGATCGAGCTGTTTTTCTATACGATAAAGCTTCTCTTCTCTATTTTCACGCAGAACTGTTTTCACAAAATTATATGAAAATCTCCCCACGAGGAGAGATAGAACCGTTGCGGTAATAAATATTATTGAGAATATCAGTAAAAAAAGTTTCTTTCGCATGAAGTCCCTGCGGGGCTTATTTAAGGGGCTAACGCCCCTTAGACCCTGTGAAATTTTTATTAAAAAAGTTTTCCGTCGAACGAAGTCCCTGCGGGGCTTTTTTAAGGGGCTAACGCCCTCTTGATCCGATAAAATAATAAATTGAATGATTATTTTTTTCTATGTTGGCAACTCTATTAATATAAGGTGGAGTGTAACCGATGTCAAGTGGAATTACATCAGTTGTTTGAAATTATTACTGCGGCGCCAACAAGTTTAATATTATATTTAATACCGTAATACCCGCGGTACTCAGTAACAAGAGACTCCATCTCTGTCCTTGCTTTCAGCATCTTATTTCTGGTACGGGTTATAGCGCTCTTCATATCCTTTCCGTACCACTTCATCTGGCTCTCCTGAAGATCGAGTTTTTCTTCAAGTTCCTTGATCTGTCGTCTGTATGATTCACGCACCTTTTCAACTTCTGGATCTATCTGAATATCAAGATTTTCATTCAAGTCAAAAAGACGATCATCAATTTTTTTCATCAGCCGGTCACGGGCTTTATCGGAATAACTGCTGTACTTCGAAGAGATTTCTGTTATGGTGTTACTATATCTGGACAAAGAAAAATCCTTATCAAAATTCTGGTCGGCGAAGTTATCTTCAATGCTCTTCAGGTCATAATCACTTAACAAACCGCCGGTCTCAACAAGTACCGGATAAAATTCATGCGATACCGAAACAGATGTAAACTTAACAAGAAAGTTGAATATCATACCTGTAAAATTATTATCACTCTTTATAAATACAGTTCCGGTATCACCTCCGAAATTATCGCTGCAGCAGTATTCTATAATATTATCAACTACATCATGTCCAAAAGCCAAAAATTCCAGCCCTTCATCCTCCAGGGCTTTTTCACTGTCAAAGGTTCCGAATTTCACAACCGGTTCAGCATCACCACCATGGGTTACTTTATATAAACCGGTTCTGCCGTTTTTGGGAGAGATTAAATTCTCCGCATAGGAATCTTCCAGCATAAAATGATTTATGAATGTTTCAATTCTCCGGTTTGTAAAACTTCTGTCCTTAAGTGTTACCTTATAATACTCATCATAATTAAAATCCATCCTGCCCGAGACTGTGAGTTCTGTAAGTTTTTCAAAACTCTGTCTGGCGTTCTCCATCCTGCCGGAGAGTTCCTCTTCCACATCTTTTTTCTTTTTTCTTCCGGTTGCCAGTTCCATAAAGAGAGTATTAAGATTAACCTCGTCTTCAATCTGTCCAAGCATAACATCGGGGGTACCGATGGACTCTTCGAATATTTTCAGTTTATCCGTAAGCACTTCAAGCACCCTTTCTGCAACGGTTCCGCGTGTAGAGAAGTTATATATATGTACATCATTGGGCTGGCCGAATCTGTGTATACGACCTATTCTCTGTTCTATCTTCAGAGGCGACCAGGGGAGATCGTAGTTAATCAGGACATCGCAAAACTGCATATTCCGCCCCTCACCCCCCGCCTCGGTGGCGATAAGGACTTCAATATCATCCCTGAATTGAAGAATCGCCTCCTCCTTCTGATCCCTGTTCATCGAACCGTTAAAAACAACAACAGTGAACTCCGTGAGTATCTCTTTTATATAATCCTGCGTTGTTCTGAACTGTGTAAAAATAAGAAACTTTTTATGCCCCTTCCGCCGGAGGTCACGAATAAGCCTGATCAGCTTCTCCCCTTTTTTGTTCACTTCAATTCGCGATGCTATCACAAGAAGATTCTCCAGAGTAAGAATCTCCATTTTTAATTCATCAATTGTTCTCCGCACAGTAAGGTCGTCGCTCTCCTGTATCTCTTCAAACTCGGACAAGTCATGTTTATCAAAGATCCCGTTGTTGAATACAACCATCTGCTGGTGTCCCGCTACTGCACGGTCAAGAAGATCTTTTAATCTTGCAGTTCTCTTCGAAAGTGCTACAAAAAGCGCATGTGATGATGAGTCCAGAAGCTTCTGAAAAACAGTCATGACAAATCCCACGGCGCGGTTTTCAGACTGCATTGCCCGGTTAAACTCCTCAGCAACATATCTAGTAGTTTCGTCATAGAGAGCCCGTTCATCGGGGTAGAGTTCAAATCTTATTGTTCTCGCGAAGCGCTTTGTAAATCCTCCAACCTCATTTTTAGTTCTCCGGATTACCACCTGATCAAGTTTCCTTTTTAAACCGGAGAGATCGGCACCATCAAGGCAGAATTCATTATAGAAAGACTGGAACGGTCCTAGTGTATTTTTATCTATAAGTCCTATGAGAAAATAAAGCTCTTCAAGCTTCCCCCTAAATGGAGTGGCAGAGAGGAGCAGAAGCGATTTAGTTTTTGTAGAAATAATCTCGGCCATATTGTACGCCAAAGTGGACGTGTTAACATCTCTTCTAAGTCGATGGGCTTCATCAAATATTACAGCGTCCCATGAACACCGGGTGAGGTCCTCTTCAAAATTTTTATTCTTTATAAAATCTAGAGAACAGATAACCTTATGATGCACTTTCCAGGGATTGCCGTTATCACCGGAAATTTTTGCAGCCTTGCGCAGAACTTTTCTGTCCATGATAATAAACTTTTCATTGAACTTGCTCTCCATCTCATTCTGCCATTGAAACATAAGAGAAGCCGGACAGACAATCAGTATTCGGGAGTAACTCTGTTTATAGATCATCTCTTTAATTACAAGACCCGCCTCAATGGTTTTGCCGAGACCAACCTCGTCAGCAATAAGGAATCTCTGCCGGAGTGAATTAACAATACGATGAGTACTCTCCACCTGATGGGCGAGAATCCTTGTTCTTGAATTGGAAAGAGATAATATTTTATTGTAGGTATGCGCGAGCTTTAAGATAAAAGATTCCGATTTAAGTATAAATCTTTTTCCGTCTGAAATCTGAAAATTAAGAAAGAACTCTCTAATTTTCAGTTCATTTTCAATTACAACAACACCCTCCGTCTCGCCGAGAACGGGGGTAACTGAAAAAAGATCCGGAAAATTTAAATCTGGTTCTATGTTCATAATTTTATTGATTTCATACCATAATCAGAATAGAATATATGGCAACTATTACTAAAAACTAAATGTCATAAATGGAATTTTGCCTCAGGAGATATACAGGAGACATAAATATTCATACTGATGAATAGCACAATCATTTTTTTGTGCGATTCATCACCTTAGGGAATGAATCGCTGCATCAACCAGGAAAGAGAAACCGGAATTCTTAATCAGTCCGGTATCATTGTTGACAATAATCCGGCCGTAAATTGTATTAAACATATTTCCGGGAGTGGTTCGCAATTTATGAAAAATAGAACATATTCAATTTTTATTCTCATCATTATATCTGCAGTATGCGTCAGCAAGAACCATACTCTTAATGCAGGTACCGCCGCTGTTAAAACAATAATTGCAGAGGACAAAACTGCAGCTGAAAAGAATGACAAACAAAAAAACCCGGTTGAAATCAATCCCGGAACAGTAAACAATGAAATTCCTGAAATTAAAAATGAAAATAGTACCCCGATAAAAAAGAATGAAAACCCCGAAAGCTTGAATAAAACAACTCCGGAAATTCAAGACCAGAAGCTCCCCGGGATTAACAATGAAAAAAACGAGTCTGCTGAACTGGAACCGATCCGTCTAAAAGCTGCAGAAATTGCCGATCATCCGGAAATCATACTTAACGCTTATAAAGAAGCATACCCTCTTCTGATAACCGATGTAAAAAAGGTGGATGAAGAATGGATTGTTAAATTTAAAAACGGTAATATTTACCACTGGGCTAATGGCAAACTTCTGCCGGAAAAAGTATTGTCTCATTCTGATCAATATACCATATATACAATATATCCTTATAATAGAAACGGCAGGTCCCCGGAATTATACACAGAAGAAAAAATTGAAAAACTGCGTGTAAAGAAAGAGCCAAAACAAAAAAAACAAAAAAAAGTAATTATACCAGGAGTAGAAGGGGGACTTTACAAAGAACTGTATAAAATTACAAACAAAAAGAGCGTCAAAAAACAGCTTGCTGAAATAAAACTGGCGGGCCACAATATAAGAGTACATAAAGATATTGCAGGAAAAATTAAATCAATCGATTTAAAAATAAAAAAACTGTCCAAGACAGACAGCGAAATCCTGAGTTTTTTAAAAAGTATAGAGAGTGTGCAGGGTTTCAACTGGCGCAAAATTGCAGGGACAAACCGTATGAGTAATCATTCATACGGAATTGCCATAGACATACTCCCGAAAAAATACCATAAAAAAATTCTCTACTGGTTCTGGGAGCAGGAGAAAAATGATAAATGGATGCTCCTCCCGCAAAACATTTTATGGACACCACCCGATTCAGTAGTAAATATTTTTCTGGAAGAGGGATTTGTCTGGGGTGGTCACTGGGATAGATATGACACAATGCACTTTGAATACCGACCGGAACTGATTGTACTTTCTAAAAGTATAAAGTTTGATTAAACACTCGTAACGGTTCCGCTGCAGAAAAATATTCCAATCTCACCCCGCCCCCTCTCTTTGGAAAGAAGGAGAGGTGAGATTAAGACATAAAATTTATTCCGCCATCTGTGTGCTGAGGAAAACCTGAATGCCCATAAGACCAATCTGATCCTGCAGTTCTTCTATCTTGTCGATGTGCATGTCTTCATCCATTAGTATATGCTCAAGCATCTCCTTAGTAGCATTATCCCCTACTTCAGTTGCAAGCTTTATCGCATCATTGTATCCTTTAATTGCACCCTCTTCAGCAGCATGGTCGTTTGCCACCATTTTTGCAACATCTGCACCGATATGCATGGGGTTTAGATTACTTACTACCGGAATCCCTTCAAGAAAAAGAATTCTTCCAATCAGTTTTTCCGCATGCTTCATTTCATCAATTGCTCTCTTTTCAAAATGATCATGTAGTTTTTCCAGACCCCAATTTGCGCACATCTCTGAATGTACTATATACTGGCTTATTGCAGTGAGTTCATCTGCCAGCAGAAAATTCAACTTATCAATAAGTTTGTCGTTACCTTTCATTCTATTCTCCTGTTGTTATATTAATTTAATAAGACACTATCCACGTTCTGCCGATACAGCCATCCCCGTTTGATACTGACCCTTAGAACGACCGTCTCATTCAGCTTTGAATATACATCAATTCTACATAATAGTTTAAACCGATGCAACTTTTATTTAAAAAAAAGATGACAAATCTGTTAAAAATCAAAACCTGTACAGGACAATTGTTAAAAACATTTTCAGGAAAAAACATTTCAAAATGATAACAAAAAACCTGTTTATTATAATCCCGTCTAAATGGAGATAAAAAATGATAGATTTAAGAAGCGATACAGTTACAAAACCGGGCAAAGAGATGCTTGAAGCAATGATGACCGCACAGGTCGGAGATGATGTATTCAAAGAGGACCCGACCATAAACGCGCTCGAGAATAAAGCTGCATCGATGTTCGGAATGGAAGCGGCACTTTTCTGCGCATCCGGCACAATGACCAATCAGATAGCAATAAATGTCCACACCAGACCGGGAGACGAGGTAATCTGTGATAAACTGGCACATATATATCTGTATGAGGGGGGCTCAATCGCACGGATTTCCGGTTCTTCAGTGAATCTTCTTTCCGGAGACAGGGGGAGATTTACAGCTGAAGATGTTAGAGCAGCAATAAATCCCGATGACATTCACAGGGCGAACACTTCGCTTGTTGAAGTTGAAAACACTATGAATAAAGGCGGAGGAGCATACTGGGATATAAATGAAATCAAAAAAATATCCTCACTCTGCAGAGATAAAAATCTAGCATTCCATATGGATGGTGCAAGAATTTTCAACGCTTTAACGGAAACAGGTGAAAGCCCTGAAGACTATGGAAAACTTTTTGATTCAATTTCAATCTGTCTTTCGAAGGGTTTAGGTGCTCCGGTTGGTTCACTTCTGCTAGGGAGAAAAGATTTTATTAAAAAGGCTCTAAGGGTCCGGAAAGCTCTTGGCGGCGGAATGAGACAGGCGGGATATCTTGCGGCAGCCGGCATATACGCCCTGGATAACAATGTTGAACTTCTGAAAGAGGATCATCGGCGGGCGAAAGAGATGGGAAAAGTTATTGAAGCACTACCATATGTTGATGAGCTCTACCCGGTACAGACAAATATTCTGATTTTTAAACTTAGTGAAAAGATCAAAGATACGGATTTTCTTGCGAAGCTGAATGAAAAAAATATCAGGGCTGTAATATTCGGGCCGCAGACAATAAGGTTTGTGACTCACCTTGACTTTACTGATTCGATGATGGAGGAAGTTATTGCAGCATTAAAAAGCATAAACTGAAAACAGGCGGGGCCTCTTTTCAGAGACCCCGCCAATGGAGAACACAATGATTGATGTATAACTCTTCTATTTACTTATATAGAGGATTAGAAACTTGTCATTAAACCTGCAGCATAGTACATAGGATTCTGCTTGTCGCTTGCCGCATTTGTAGTTTCGATATACTTTCCGGCTGCAAGATATGCACCTTCAACCCATAGAGAAGTTTTAGGAGCAACTGCGTAGGAGAGTCTGAGATCTATCTCTGTACCGAGAGCTGTATCTTCAACAACTTTGTCTGAAGATGTCATTGCGTATGCAATCTGTGCAAGAGCTGTAAGCTTGTCCATTTTGAATTCAGCAGAAAGACCAAACATCATAAGACCTTCTATGGCCTTGTCATACTCATTAGAAACACCAACCTGGTTGATTAAACCGTTATCATTGATTATAAACATCGGACCGACTTCGATTTCATCCATTGAAGCGCTCTGAAAAGAGTTTATTTCATCAGCCTTATCTCCCTCACCTGTAGAATAGAGACCGAAAAAATTAACTTTAAGAGAATCAGAAGCTTTATAACCAGCGTTTAGATATGCAGCATATGCAGCAACATCCATTTTAGTAGAAGCTACAGTGTCTTTAACTTCACCCATGATGTACTGAAAATCAGCATCGAGTGAAATGTCACCTATTTTAGCTTTAACGCCAAGAGCCGGCATTGTAAGAGTTACTTCGTCTCCAATTGCAACTACAGCACCATTACTTTTGTTATATTCTTCAACATTCTTCTCACCTGTGTAATAGAGAACAGATGGTGTTACAGTGATATCACCAAGATTAACAGGGAGTTTAAGGGCATAAGCCTGCGCGTCATCCTTTTTATCAACACCGCTTGTTGATGTTGCTTTAACGGCTGCGGATGTGTCGGTGGTGGTACCCTCTGAAAATTTAATATACGCAAGGTCTACCTTTACCATGCCGGCATCATAGACAAGATTAAACATAGGCATATCGTTGTTAAAACCGATTGAATATACATATGGTGCAAGACCTGCAGTCATGGAAAGCCCTGGCATCATCATATCCTTTACATTGATATAAGCCCATTTAACTTCAACTGCTTTCTCGTCACCATCCGGATCTGCATAAGAAACATCATTTCCTGAAGGAACAGTCGGCTTTGTACCAGTGACATCAACTTTATTATACTTTGCTCCGAAATACTGATCAATCTCTAATCTAGTTACAACTGAAACATTTTCATTGCTTAGAGTAAACATAGGTCTTACTCTTACGTTTGAGTATTGCTTGTTCTCATCTTTTTTAGCTGTGTCTTCAGTAATAGCAAAAGCGTTTGCCCATATGCTGTACTTGAATTCGGGTCCTTTTTTTTCCTCTGTCTTTACTTCCTGGGCGAAAGCGCTTGCGGCAAAGAGAAGAGCCATGCAAACTGTAAAAAATCTTTTCATTTGAATCTCCTGTTTAAGTTAAGTTTTTTAATTTTTAAGTTTATGTAAAACTCGATCCATTCCGCCATTAACTCAACAGGGAGTGTTAGATGTTTCACATAACTTACGACAGGAAATTAGACCATCACCATTCAGATTTTATAAATCTTAAGTTAAGATTTTATGAATTTGTTCAATTCCGGGATTAATAAATTTTTAATACTCTCAACATCCGGTGTTACTTGTAACCGCAACTCAATGGCCCGCCAAACCCCCCGGAGGTAAGTGGCCTGGAATATGTGCTCTATTAATAACTGATTTTATACATGCTGACAAAGCAGGAGTCTCCCAAAAAAGAATCAATTTCGAATACTTAATACTTTTTAAACAATAATCTTATTAAATCTGAATCTTTATGCTGTCATATCCTGTTGAATATGAATTTTCCGGAGATACAGCATGATGCGATTGAAGCCCTTAACTTTTTTAAAAAAAATTTTCAGCGATTCAAGAAGTGAATCTTATATTCTAATAAGCGGAGGGCTGTCGGCTTTCTTTCTTATATTTATGCTTAACTCCATCTTCGGGATATATTCAATATCACGGATGTCAAATGATCTGACAAAAAATCTCATGGGGATCAATCTGGCACGGAACGCCCAGGTTGCATTGCATGAACAGATTCTCGCATGGGAAAATATTCTTATATCCAGGGGGAGTTATACTGACTATCAGATGTACTATCATGAGTTTTCATGGAAGGCGATGAAGGTGGAAAATATTCTTTTCAATCTTAAGCTTGAAAACTCCGGAAATGAGGAGGTCTCCGCCGAAATTGAAAAGCTCCGTGTCTCTCATAAAAAAATAACCTCGGAATTTATCAGCCACATCGTTGACATGGGTGATAAAAACTTCACAAATGTACGCGAAAAGATTATTCTAACTAAAGGGAAAGAAGATGCGCTTCTAGGCTCTCTCAACAATATTGCGGGAAGAATTGAATCAGAGGGGAATAGCCGTATTTCTTACATAGTTAATATCTACAGAGTTCTGGCAGTTTTATCATCTATCATTATTATTACTCTGCTGATATATTACGGAAGAAGAATAGGGAGGCGGCTCCTCAAAACAAACAGCATTCTCGAAACAATGGTGCAGGAGAGAACAAAAGATTACGTACAGGCAAACCTCTCTCTGCAGAATGAGATAGATCAGCATAAAATTACAGGTGAAAAACTTATTGTATCCAGGAATGAAATTGAAGAGAAAAACAGACTGCTGACCGTTTCAGAAAAAAAATACAGACATATAGTTGAAGGGACAAAAGAGATAATTTTTACTCTTGATGAAAACTGGAAATTCAAAACCGCCAATGACGCGATAAAATCCGAATTTAAAATAAGCCCCGATGCGATAACAAGATATACCCTTACAGACCTGATATATGATGAGCTCACAGATGCGACCATTCTCAGAAAAATAATAACCGAAAAACTTGAAGAATCCAAAAAGAACAACACCCCTGTGAGATTCAATGCTCAGATAAAAACCCCCAACCTGATTGAACCTGTTGAATTTAAAATTACTCTCGAATTTATTGAAATAGAAGGCCACCGGGAGATTATCGGGAAAGCAATAAAAATATCAGATGACCGATTCTCGGAATTTTTTATCAGTGAGAAATGCGAATACCTTATAAAAAATCTGCTCTTCACTGCTGATGACATCTCCCACAGAATAACTGACAACTTGCAGAAGTACATGGATAAAACTGATATTACCACTATCAGAATTGGATTGAGAGAGATAATCATTAACTCCATTGAGCATGGCAACCTGAATATATCCTTCGAAGAGAAGACAGAGGCTATATTAAATGACGAATATTTTAAATTTATAAACGAGAGACAAAGCCATCCGGATCACAGAGACAAACGTGTAAGAATAGAATATCTCATATCCGCCTCAAAAGCCATATATAAAATTACCGATCAGGGGAAGGGATTTAATCACAGAAAATTTTTATCAGGACTGAGCGATGACCCGGCGGAACTGATGCTGCCGCACGGCCGGGGTATAAGCATGGTTAAGAATATCTTTGATGAAGTAAAATATAACTCAAAGGGGAACCAGGTTCTTCTTGTAAAGCATATAAACAGTGACAGAGGCCGGGAAGAGAATGAAAGCAGACACAATACAGCACAGCTCCAGCTTAGTTAAATCGGTTGAACCGGAAAAAGTTAACGGCGAACTTATATGCAAAAGAGCCGCGTCTATGAATTATATATCGAATGATAATACCGTAAATGATGTAGCGGAAATTTTCAACAACAGTAAAACACTCAAAGCTTTGGGAGTAACAGACTCTTCAGGTATAGTCCTTGGAATAATTATCAGAAATGAACTTTTTGATCTTATAGGACAGAAATTCGGCCGTGAAATCTATATGAACAGAAAAGTTGATGAAATTATCAAAACCGTAGACATGATATACTACAAAAGAAATACCTTTTCAGTTATAAATGAAATTTCTGATGAATTAAAATCATCGGAAAACAGATATTATATCCTGGTTGATTCGGAAAACAGTTTCAAAGGGGTTATCTCATCATTTGATCTTGTCCTTTTTCTTTCCGAATTAATGACAAGGGAACTCAAAGCCGCGCACAAAGTTCACTCGGCTATTGTTAAAGATGCAATAAACATTACCACGGAGTATATATCTGTTTCCGGTTCAACTGAAATGGCGGGTGAAACCGGAGGCGACTTCCAGTACATCAGACGGATAAGTAAAGACAGACTTTTTGTCTCATTATGCGACGTGTCTGGAAAGGGTTTAAACGCAGGACTTATATCTGTCGCTGTAAGCAGCATGTACGCGGCTTATGATTTTGACAAAGGGATAAGCGCTTTGATAGAAAAAATTAATTCATACATATACGGATTATTCGAAGGGGAGATTTTCCTCACCGGTGTCTTCATAGAGATTGATGAAACTACTGGTAAAACATATATTTATGACATGGGTCACTCAATGATCTATATGCTTAAAACAGGAAAAATATACGGTTTTGAAAGTCATCCGAGTAATCTGCCGCTTGGAATACAGAAGGGGATAAAACCTGTATCGTCAGAAACAGTATTAGGCCGAGATGATTTTCTTGTATCCTATTCTGACGGATTCCCTGAGCAGTCGAATGTTACTAACGAGATGTTCGGTGAATCGAGACTTCTGAATATAATAAAAAAATACAGGAACAGTGAACTGCCGCAGATTAAGGATATTATATATGAAGAACTTAAAACATGGCGATTCGGCCACGCCCAGAGTGATGATATGTCGCTATTGATGATTAAGTATAAATGAGATTGAAGCCGTTTACAGCACAACTAACCGGATGAATATCAGAGATATTTATAATGTAACGCCATATTACTTCTGTTAAAACCTGCATTTGAATAAAATGAAAGGGCATTACTGTTTCTGATATCGGCCCCCAGCTGTATACGTAATGCGGATTCAGATCTCCCCCACTCTTCAGCTTTATCAACAAGCATTCTCCCGATACCGGTGTTTCTATACTCAGGCTTTACATAAAGATCTTCAAGAAGTATGGAGTAACCGCCCGCTGCTGTAGACACAATTTTCTGAAGATTTACCATCCCCGTAATGTCTGAACCTGATTCTGCAACAAGTATCACTCCTCCGGTCTTTTTATCAATTAGGATTTTAAGCGCGTTTCTCTGTTTTTCTGCATCAGCCGTAAAATCATTCTCAATAGAAAACAGTTCCGCCAGCATATAGCACAGTATATCAGTATCAGCGCGGCATGCCTCCCTCACTGCTGTAATATTCTCTCTGTTTTTCATAATATTTTCTCCGGGACTGAGATAATAATTTCTATAATATCTACAAGGCTGTCAGCTGATACTTTGCTGATATCTGATTTATTATGTTGAGGTAACTTTTAATAAAGAGAAGAAGAGCATCGTCTCCATATGATTCATCTGAATAAATCACTCCTTCATATTCGGCCGTCATAAAAAATGATTCTGCATTTCCGGAGCTTCCACCCGCCCCTGAAAATGAGTAAGTGATTATATTCAGATGAATTGTAAAAAGAAGTTTCATAGCTGATGACGCGGCATCCCATTTAGTAATGCCCGACGATTCCGCTTTTTTATGCGCCCCGCCATGTATGGATGAAATCTCAACTGCAATAGAGTATATATTTTCACCGGAGTGCAATACAGAATAAACACATGAGTTCAGAACCCATATATTGCTGTCAATACGCTGCTCTTTGACAAGCAGTGTGAGAATTTCCGTGGCAGAAACTTCTTTCTTGCTATCAGCGAGGAGTTTAAACTTTGAGAGTAAAGCTGTATCATCGTTCATAAAAAGTCTATCCCCGGTAAGATCTCTTATCCGCGCTTTAAATCCGCTCATTCCGGAATGGCGGGACAGCACAATGCGATGCCGTGGCAGACCAAAATCTTCCGGAGACAAAAGTGAATACGTTAGAGGTGAAGTGAGCATTCCATTCTGATGAATTCCGGAGCTGTGTGAGAATGCGTTTTTACCAGCCACAGGTTTATTCGCATGGATTGACATTCCGGTAAAAATGCTCAGATCTGAAGCCGCTTCGGGAAAATGCTTCATATCAATTGATGTTCTGATATTGCCGTAGTAGTCCCGTCTTGACATAAGTGCTGCTGCAAGTTCCTCAAGAGGGGTGTTTCCTCCTCTCTCACCGATCCCGAGGAGTGTAACCTCCGCCTGCATTGCACCGGCAGTCAGTCCTGAGAGAGTATTAGATACTGCAAGTCCAAGGTCATTATGGCAATGTACGCTGATGCGCGCCTTTCCGGAACGGAATGCTTTCACATCTTCAAAAAGTTTTCTTATCATTAAGTAAAATTCCGGAGGCTGGATATATCCCACAGTATCGGCAATGTTTACAACATCAGCTCCTGCATCAGTAACCATTACACAGAATTCCGATAAAAATTCAGGTTCAGTCCTCGTCGCATCCTCAGCGCCGATCTCCACATAATCGGCGAACTCCGAAGCGTATTGCACCGCATCAACTGCGATTTTAATGATCTCACTTCTGCTTTTACGCAGCTTCATTCTCCTATGAATTGGAGATGTTGATATTGACGTATGAATATACCGCTGCCGGGCATTCCGTATCGCCTCGCCTGCTTTTTTTATATCATCGCGGTTTGCCCTGGCCATTGCAGAGACTCCGGAAGTTTTCAATGATTCGGCTACTCTCTGAACTGCAGTAAATTGCCCCGGTGATGAAGCCGGAAAACCCGCTTCAATAATATCCACACCGAGTCTCTCGAGATGTCCCGCCATTATTACTTTTTCATCTGCACCAAGGGCAAATCCCGGTGACTGATCCCCATCACGGAGTGTTGTATCGAGTATAATGATCTTTTTTTTTGAACCAGTCATTTCAGTCACCGGTCTTTAAATGCTGCTCAGTTTTAAAATATACCCTCTTCATTACATCAATAAAAAACGGCACATCCTCAAGATCCGGTTCCTTAGAGGAAAAACTCTCCTCCAGACATATCATCTGCATACTGTCCATTATATTCATATCGTTTACAAGATTCTCATCAAGCCCTATAATACTTTTCGCGTAATCTGCCATACCTGACAATGTATGACAGAAAGGAAGATGACCCCCTGAGAGACAGGCCCCCATGAGAAGCTTCTCAATTGCAATAGCAGTAACATTATAAATGATAACCGGGGTAAATATCTCCGCCCGGCGTATCGACTTTTCCGCTGTCCTCATATATAGAATCCCCTCGCTGTAAAATTCATTCCATGTAGGATTTTCAGTTTTCATGACACTCTCCTTGATGCTGAATGTATTACTGCAGCCATTCCCGGACATCCTGATTTATGGGATACATCGCTTTCAACTTTTCCGTTTTTCAGCTGGATCACTCTCTCTGCAAGCCTTACAACCTCGGCACGGTCGTGAGACACCATAATTACAGTAAGATCAAAAATACTCCGCCACTTTAAAAGCTCGCTCTGGAAAATTTTTTTAGTATCTCCGTCAAGTGAAGAGAACGGTTCATCAAGCAGAATTATTTTTGGACCCCGCGAAACAGCACGGAGAAGAGCGCAGCGCTGTTTCTGCCCGCCCGAAAGCCTATCAGGATACATGTGTGATACTCCTGATAGATCCGCCATGGATATAAATTCATCAGTACGTTTTTTATCACCGCAGGCATATAAAATATTTTCCCTTAGTGTCATATTAGGGAAAAGAGCGTAATCCTGAAAAACAAATCCGCACTCCCGGTTACGCACAGGAACAGATTGTTTACCGGAAGAATTATACCAGACCCGTTCTTTAAAACTTATATATCCAGAATCGGGTTCACTCAAACCGGCGATGCATCTAAGCAGAGTTGTTTTACCGCTGCCTGACGCTCCGGTAACTGCCACAAATGAGTCAGGTTCTATATTTAAATCGACATCGAGAATCATTCCTCCTGCCGACGAGATCAGTTTTTTACTTACTTTAACTTTCATCATCCCGTGACTCCTCTGGTATTATTCTTTAAAATCTGCAGCAGTGAGATCATGAGAATGCTGATAATTACAAAAACTGCCGCATAAACATTCGCTTCGGAATAATTCATAGACTCAACTTTTTCAAACAGTGCTATTGATGCAACTCTGGTTTCACCGGGGATTGATCCTCCGATCATAAGAACCACTCCAAATTCACCTGTAACATGTACAAAAGTCATAAGTATTCCCGTAAAAATTGAACTCTTAATATTCGGAAGAATAACATTAAGCAACGTTGAGACACGGGACTTACCGAGAGTATATGATGCTTCTATCATTGAAATATTAAGCCCCGACATCCCGTCCTTAATAGGCTGAATCATATATGGAAGAGAATGAATGCACGATGCCGCAACAAGACCGTTAAAAGAAAAAAGAAGCTCAATTCCTGTGATATCTGCTACCGTCTTCCCTATACCATATTTACCTGAGAACAATATCAGAAGATAAAACCCCAGAACTGAGGGCGGAAGAACCATGGGGAGAGTAATTAATATCTCAGCAAAAATTTTTCCTCTGAATTTCGAATATACCAGTATCAATGCGACAGGTATGCCCGCCAGTAAGAGTATAACAGTCGTTACCAGCGCCAGTTTTACACTTACAAGAAAAGGGAGCATATCAATCTCCGGCATCATAATCCGCTCCCAACAGGTTTTACCGCATCATCAGCACTACAGGTTTTATACATGATTAAGTATCCTACCCGATGAAATATTTTGAAGCTGGAACACCGGACTCAAGCGCATCGAGAATCTCGTCGACTGCAGACTCGCTATCCACGCCCCCGTACCACCAGTTCCCCGGATATATAACCATAGCCGGCCCGCGGTCACAGACTTTAAGACAGCCTGTGCTTGATACAGAAACGTTCGAAAGCCCCCTATCTGCTAATTCATTTTCGAGATAAGGCAAAAGCCCCATTGATCCCTTTTTGTGACATATCCCCTGAGGTTCTCCCGATACTCGGAAACTTCCGCATACAAAAATGTGATGTTCCGGCTTTTTCATTTTGTTTCTCCTTTTTGTTGTTTGTTTATTTACTTTCATCGACACTTTAAATTAATTCTGATTTAATATAAACACCTCTGTCGCCACTTCCACCTTCTCCAAAATCCTCCGGCCCGCCCCCCAACCCCCCGGAGGGGGACTT
>JBBRFT010000028.1:0-23327 GCA_038241375.1 Spirochaetota bacterium | reverse complement strand
CTCTCTCACGCATATATTTTGAAACCATTTCAGTATCATCAAAATGGCGTTTTGTTTTCCCTATAATCTGGTAATCCTCGTGACCTTTACCAGCAAGAACAACAATATCCCCCGATGAAGCTTTCTGAACCGCAAGAGCTATTGCCATCTCTCTGTCGGGCTCAACAATATAGTCGCCATCACCCATACCTGCAGTTATATCTTTAATAATAAGATCAGGGTCCTCTGTTCTGGGGTTGTCGCTTGTTACAATGGCGATGTCTGAATTATCAAATGCGATTTTCCCCATTACCGGGCGTTTGGTTTTATCACGGTCTCCGCCGCATCCGAAAACTGCGATAACTTTATTATGAGGCATCTCATTAATCGACTGAAGAAGTTTAAGAAGAGCATCCCCAGTGTGAGCATAATCAACAACTGCATAGAATCCTAGTTTAGATTCAACAACCTGCAGCCTTCCGGGAACAGCTTTAAGTGAATCGAGTCCCCGGATAACAGCCTCACGGTTTATACCGGAGTAGTATGCCGACGCGAATGCCGCCAAAGAGTTATACACCTGAAATCTTCCCGCAAGTTTTAGTTCAACATTATAACTGGTAGCATCGCATGAAAGTCTATATCTCACGCCGGTAATTCTGTTGTCTATTGAGTTGCCTATCGCTTTAAAGTCTCCATCGCCAGTTGTACCGAATGACTTGATACTGTATGAGTATTTAGATTTTTCACTGTATAATTTACGTCCGTATGCATCATCTATGTTTACAACGGCAGTTCTGTTTTTCTTGGGGCTCTTCTCCATGAGATCGAAAAGTCTTTTCTTCGCGTTAAAATATGCATCAATAGTTTTATGAAAATCGAGATGGTCAACAGTAAGATTTGTAAACACCGCGCTGTCGAACTGAATATCATCGACTCTGTTAAGCTCAAGGGCGTGAGATGAAACTTCCATGATAACATGAGTTACGCCGTCATCGAGCATAGTCTTTAACAGTTCCTGTATATCCTTTGATTCCGGAGTGGTATTCGGTGCCGGGAGAGTTTTGCCCTTCCATCTGTAATTAACCGTCCCTATTACACCGCAGGATATACCCTGTGACGCATACACTGCTTCGAGAAGATATGTAACAGAAGTTTTTCCGTTAGTACCGGTAATCCCCGTTACATGGAGCTTCGCTGATGGATTGCCGTAAAAAGCTGAAGAGACTGCGGATAGAGCGCGTCTTGTGTCACCAGAAACAAGAATCACAACCCCTCTATCCGCAAAATGGGCAAACTCATCCGATCTCTTTTCAGAGATCAGAATGCATCTGCACCCGTTATCAACAGCACTTTCAATAAATGAATGCCCGTCACTTTCAAACCCTTCAACTGCAGCAAAAAGAGATCCCTCTATCCCTTTTCTTGAATCATACTCTATAGATATAATCTCCGCGTCATTAAATCCGCCCACCGAATCAATGCTCACACTGGAGTTTTGTATAATTTCACTTATTTTCATTCTGCTTGCTTTCACTTTTTCCGTTTTTAACTTCTTCATCTATTTTTATTACTATAAGATCTGTCGGACCTATAGGTTTAAGATTATTCTTTTCCGCATTAGCTTCTATTGACCTGAAGTTTCGGAGTCTTTCAAAGTCAAGTTTCAGCTTATCATTAACAACAGTTATCTCTTTCTCTGTTCTGATAAGTTTTTTATAATCCATTTTCAGCTTCATCATCTCGATATTCTGCCAGACATAGAAGACAACAAAAATGCTAATCATAAAAACTATAGTAAAATATTTCATCTGACAATATCTCTCAGCTTTACAGCCGCTCTGAGTTTTGCACTTCTTGACCTGTTGTTCCAGGCAACCTCATCTGCTTCAGCTTCCAGAGGTTTTTTGTTTAGAAGTTTCATAAACGGCTTATTCATACATAAACAGTGCTGAGGTTCCGCCGTGCAGAGACATCCGTCTTTCAGTCTTCTGAAAAAAGTCTTAGCAATTCTGTCTTCAAGAGAATGAAAAGATATGGTCATCATCACTCCATCGTTCTCCAGAACATCAAATCCCCCTTTAAGACCCTCTTCAATAGAATGAAGCTCTCTGTTAACCTCTATTCTTACACCCTGAAAAATTCTTGTAGCAGGGTGAATGTTTTTCACATGAAAATGTTTCGGTATGGCAGCAAGAACTATATTTGCAAGCTGCGCCGTTGTATCAACAGTCTCAAGCGCTCTTCTCTCAACAATGATCTTTGCAATATGAGCAGCCCAGTTCTCCTCACCATACTCTTTAAAAACTCTCTCCAGCTCTCTTACGGGATATTTGTTGATCACATGCCATGCAGTAAGACCGGTACCGTCGAGACTCATATCAAGAGGCTCGTCTGCCGAGAAGGTAAAACCCTTACCGCTTTTTTCGAAATGATATGAAGATATTCCAAAATCATAAAGTATGTAATCCGGCTTCTGCTTCCCGTCAAAATGCTCTGCAATTCCTGAAAAATTGCTGTTAACAAAAGAGATTCTATCTCCGAAACCGGCAAGTCTCTCTTTTGCTCTCTCTAAAATTCCGCCATCCCTTTCGAATCCTGTCACTGTTAGTCCCGGAAACATGTTAAGAAAAAGTTCCGTATGTCCGCCCTCGCCAAGTGTGCAATCAGCAAGATGTCCATTCCCCTGTTTAGCGGAATCTGCTATGAAACCGGCAATCTCCCGCCATAAAATCGGTTTATGAATATATGCAGGATTAAAAAATTCATCTATCTTCAGATTATGTCTCATCAGATTTTAAAACCTTTAAAATCCCAGATCATTTGCAAAGGATTCAAGAGCGCTCCCCTCAGGCTTGTAGTTTTTATAAATCTCTTTTGACCAGATTTCAATTTTATTGCTTAAACCAAGAATAACAACATCACTTTCAATTTCGGCATATTTAAGAAGGTATGACGGGATTACCATTCTCCCCTGCTTATCGAGTTCACATTCACTGGCTCCCCCGATAAGAAACCTTACACTCATTCTGTTTTTCGGATCGCTCTGCGAGAGAGGCATTAGTTTGGTTTCGACAAACTCCTTCCATTCCTGCTCGCGAAAAGCCATTAAACACTTATCAAAGCCATGGGTAACCACCAGCTTCTCCATAGAAGCTTCCTCTCCGAAGGCCTTTCTCAATTTAACGGGAATTGCAACTCTCCCCTTTTCATCGAGTGCCGGTGAATATTCACCCATAAACATATAATTTTACCTGGTTACCCTTTGGAATGGTGAAAATTCAATAATTTTCACCACGTTTCCCCACTTTCTACCAAATTAGAGGTAAATGTCAACTAATAAAAAGAAAAAATGGGAAAAATGATTAAATAAAGTGAAAAGACGTACCGACAAGGCGGGGGCAGAGCCTCAAATTTAAAGCAGCTCTAAATAACTGGATTAATCAGACCTATTCTTTTATACTAAAATTTATCTACGATATAACCACTTACGGTATGCTTTAACCGTCTTTTCCTGCTGTCTCATAGAAAAAGACGATTAATTTTAGACAAATACATCAAAATTATTGACATATATTTATATATATGAAAAAAACCGTCTTGTCGGTTTTAATTGTACTGATATGTCAGTACAATTAAAAGACTAAAATTACAGGGCTTCAAACACAGCATATAAATACAATATAAATAGAATGCAAAGGAGGAGCTGAATGAACATGCTGGAAAAATCCATTCATATGTACGGCAGAACAGGTGTGACTACCGATGATGTGGTTAAAACCGTCGATGATTTAATTAACTACGTAGGAAAAGAGATCAATTTTTCAACCGCGCTGGGACTTGGCAAACCTGTACGGTTTATAAATGAATTATACCGGAGAGCAAAAGAAGACCCCGGAATAAAACTGAAAATTATGACTGCCCTCTCACTTGAGAAGCCCACGGGGAAAAGTGAAATTGAAAACAGACTCATAGGCCCACTGTCTGAAAGAATATTCGGAGGATACCCCGACCTTGATTATATGATTGATCTACGTGCCGGCATACTTCCGCCGAATGTCCAGCTATGGGAATTCTACAGCAAAGCTGGATCGATTATGAACTTCCCGTCACAGCAGAGAAACCATCTCCCGTCTAACTATACTCACGTGGCGCGGGACGCATACTTTACCCAGAACACAAATGTTTTCGGACAGATGATGGCAGCAAGAGAGATCGACGGTAAAATGATGTACTCAATGGGTAGCAATACTGATATATGTGTAGCTGCAAATCTTTTCATGAACCAGGGGAAAGCTCTAGGTCAAAGAAGAGTCATTGTCGGAGAGATTAATGAAAACCTGCCGTTTATGTATGGTGACGCGGTATATGAAGCTGATAAATTTGATGTATTTCTTAAAGGGCCTAAATACAACTACAGACTCTTCGCGCCGCCGAAAGATGCAGTAACAATAAAGGACCACATGATAGGGCTTAACATAAGCACTCTTGTTAAAGATGGAGGAACCCTTCAGGTCGGCATAGGCGCTCTGGGTGATGCAATCGTTGCGGGTCTCGACATGAGACACTCTCACAACGACCTGTACAAATCAGTAGTTGAAAAAGCCGGCCTTACAGAACAATACAAAGATCTGATTGCTGAATTCGGCGGAACGGGGACATTTGAAGAGGGTCTTTACGGCTCATCAGAAATGTTTGTCGACGCGTTCCTTCAGCTCTACAATAAAGGGATACTCAAACGCAAAGTGTACGACAACGCTGCAATTCAGAAACTGATAAACGAAGGTCAGATCTCTGAAAACAGCATCCCGGAAAATATACTTGAACTCCTCTACGAAAAAGAAGGGATACATCTGAGGCTTAGAGAAAAAGACTTCAATATGCTTACAGAATACGGAATTCTAAAAGAGGGTTTAAAATTTAAAGATGGCTTTATATATGATGGAGACACCGGATACTGTGGGGATATTCATGACAAAAATAATCTTGCTGATATAAATAAACTCCTGGGGAAAAAACTGAAGAAAGGCCAGATTGTACTTGGAGGTTTCTACCTTGGACCTGAATCATTCTATAAAGCACTGAATGCAATGAGCGAAGAGGAGAGATCACAATTCGGGATGTCGGGAGTTGAGAAGGTAAACCAGCTTTATGGAGACGAGGAACTCCGCTCGCTCCAGAGAAAAGGGGGGAGATTTGTAAACTCCGGGATGATGGCAACACTCTCTGGTGCTGTTGCATCGGACATGCTTGAAGACGGGCGTGTTGTAAGCGGTGTGGGTGGTCAGTATAACTTTGTCGCAATGGCACACGCAATCCCTGACGCGAAACTTATTATGGCAATAAGAGCAACCAGAGGATCGGGGAAACACGTTAAGTCAAACATAGTATTCAGCTACGGTCATTGCTCTATACCGAAATATTCAAGAGACATTATCGTTTCAGAATACGGCATTGCTCATATCAGGGGACTCTCGGAAGAACAAATTGCACATGAAATGATAAAAATTTCCGATTCAAGATTCCAGAAGCAGCTTATTAAACAGGCGATAAAACATAATAAAATAAAACCGGACTGGGTGCTCCCCGAAGAGTACAGAAACAACTATCCGGAAAGAATTGACGCGTTTATCAAATCATATCAGATTGAGGGGTATTTCAAGCAGTTCCCCTTCGGTACAGATGTCACTGCTGAAGAGGCCATTCTGGCAGGCTCACTTAAAGGACTTAAAGCATTCAAAGAAGCAAGACCGGTTACAACCGTATTTAAGCTTCTCTCAGAGTTTTTCAGACCTGTTCCGAAGAAAGCGGATCCTTATCTGAAGAGAATGGATCTTTTAACACCGTCAGGATTTAGCCAGAAGTTTCAGCAGAAGATGGTACTTACGGCTCTTAGGAATGCGGGGAGAGTATAAATCTGATTTAATATTGTTCTCTATCTGCCACTGTCTCTCCTCCTGAAACCGGGGGAGAGAGAGTGGCAGTTTTTAAGTTTTTATGAAAAAGTAACAGCTTAAAAACTGCTGTTAAAATAGCGCTTTGCCTCGCCTGCTGCGCGACAAAGTAAATTACCATAAGATTTTGACTGTTACCTTAAAAAAATAAAAAATATTTTTTATTTTTCTTGACGCAAACAGCTTAAAAATATTTAGTCATTTGCAACAGCGCGGGTGTAGTTCAATGGTAGAACTTTAGCCTTCCAAGCTAACTACGCGGGTTCGATTCCCGCTACCCGCTCATAAAAGCCCTGATTATATCAGGGCTTTTTTATTGGCAGATAATACCATATATTAAAATTAAAGCATATTCACAGATAAAATACAGATAAAATTTAATTATTTACAGATGAGTAACACTTAACAATTGTTGCAATGGGGTGCGGAACGCTACTCACTACCCCCGCCCTATAATTATCACTTCTGAACCATTTTTTTATTTTTCAGCAATACGTGTGTTCTTACATTTTTACTCAGAGTTTCAAATATCGCCGGATTTTTTATAGGATACCTGCGGTCACCAATAAAAACATAATGAAATTTCACCTCTTCCATCATCTTATGAATTCGCTGATGTGATACTTTGATTTTTTTAACGACGAAATCAACATCTGTAATTTCAGAAATAACCAATCTCGTTGAATCCTATCTTGCTTTCCCTTCCGCAACTTGTTTATCAAATAATTTTTCAGCGGATCTATGCGACCACCTACCAGCTTCCGGGAACAACCCCTCCAGCTGGAAGCATGGGAAAGCGGATTTAGAGAACCAACCGGAGCTTATGCACGTTTACTGCAAATTATTACGCATGATCCTAAAACAGTTAATTATCTTGTTAGTAAAATAAGATAATCCCTGCATACCCAAGCACCATATTTTGATAAAGAAATTTACGTTAAACCTGAAAAGTATTTACAAAACACTCTGCAGATAATAAGGTATACTGAATATTTTCGGATTATCAGATAAAAATGTTCTATCCGTGCAGAACTGATATATCCGGTTACATATAGGAGCATCCGCCCTTCAGACGAAGGTGCTTAAGGTCAATCTGTAACAAATCAATAAATTCATTTTTTTAAGAGGTATTTTCCAATGAAAAACGTCTATGATGTTTTACTCGAAAGAGGATATGTTGAACAGGCTACACATGAAGACGAAATACGCGAGCTTTTAGGAAAAGAGTCTGTTACGTTTTATATAGGCTTCGACCCCACTGCAGACAGTCTCCATGTGGGACATTTCATCCAGGTAATGGTTATGATGCATATGCAGCAGGCAGGGCACAAACCTATTGCTCTTATAGGAGGAGGCACTGCCATGATAGGTGATCCTTCGGGGCGGACTGACATGCGGCAGATGCTCACCATGGAACAGATAGGGAAAAACAGCGAGTCATTCAAGAAACAGTTCTCGCGCTTTATCGATTTCGGCGAGGGCAAAGCGATTATGGTAAACAATGCCGACTGGCTGCTTAACCTGAACTACGTTGAATTTCTGCGCGACATCGGACGGTATTTTTCGGTCAACCGGATGCTTGCAGCAGATTGTTTCAAAAACCGTCTGGAAAAGGGGCTCTCGTTTCTGGAGTTCAACTACATGCTTATGCAGTCATATGACTTCCTCGAGCTCTATAGACGTTTCAACTGCAAACTCCAGCTGGGCGGAAACGACCAGTGGTCAAATATCATATACGGAGTCGATCTCATACGAAGGGCAGACAACGCATCATCATACGGATTAACATTTAAACTCCTGGTAAACAGCGAAGGGAACAAGATGGGGAAAACACAGTCCGGCGCAGTGTGGCTTGACCCGGACAAGACAACTCCCTACGAATTCTACCAGTACTGGAGAAACGTTGACGACCGTGACGTGAAAAACTGCCTTGCCCTTCTTACATTTATGCCCATGGACGAGGTGAACCGTCTTGGATCAATGGAGGGATCGGACATTAACCGTTCAAAAGAGATACTGGCTTTTGAAATAACAAAACTGATCCATGGCGAAAATGAAGCCAATAAAGCGCAGTCTGCAGCAAAAGCCCTTTTCGGCAGCGGAGGAGATTCTGAATCCATACCGTCAACGAAATTCGACCAATCTGTTTTCGATAAGGGTTTAGATATAATAAGCCTGCTCTCAAAAACCGGGCTTATTTCAAGCAACAGTGACGGCCGCCGTCTTATTCAGCAGGGGGGAATTTACATGAATGACGTTCAGGTAACCGACTCTGCCCTGGTAGTGACATCGGCTGATCTCAAAGAGGGTAAACTGCTAATCAGAAAAGGTAAAAAAGTATATCACCAGGCTGTAGTTAAGTGAACAATACATCATCAAATTCTGCCGGATACCTGTATCCGCTGAATATGCTTCGACAGGATCAGTATGACATGCGATTTGTCACCCTGATCCTGTCAAAGGGCAGATGGTAAACTGATAGCAACCCGTGGAAGATTGTGTGAATAAATTTTGAGCATCTAAAAATCACCCTCTCAAAACGATTTAATTCATTCTTGACAAAAAACCTCAGGGAAGCGTCTGTTAGTTTCAAACCATACTGAATTTCAAAAAAATGAGGTGTTATGAATTTCGCTTTTACGGATTTTTATGCATTCTTGCGCGGTCCGGGATTTGTAATTTCAGTCCTGGTTTTTGCAGCGGGATTCATTTACCGCAGTGCTGTGATGATCCGTGCCACACGCAAAATCAGAAAACAGAGCTTTAACCTGGAAAATTATAAATGGAACGGCCATGTTCAGACAAAGGGCCCGTTGTTTCATCGGATAATCTTCATTTTTAAAAATAAAATACGAAATACAATATTCGGCACAAATCCTGTAATCGGAATTATAAGTCTTATCTTTCATATACTGCTTTTCATCACTCCGGTATTTCTTTCAGCACACAATATAATAGCCGATCTGACAATTGGACTAAGCCTCCCTGCACTGCCGGAACAGCTGACAGATATCTTTACAATACTCCTTTTATCAATGGGGGGATTTTTTCTATCAAGAAGAATATTTATCCCGAGAGTACGGATTATATCAACTTCCCGGGATTACATGATACTCCTTTTTGTTATGGCTCCGTTCTTCAGCGGATTTCTGGCGTATCATCAGTTCTTTAATTATCGCGCGGTAATTTTTACTCATATGGTCATAGGTGAGATTGCAATAATGATAATCCCCTTTACAAGTCTTGCTCATATGCCATTTATTCTCTTTTCGCGATTTTACATTGACAGTGAACATAACATAACAGCCGGCAGGCGCACATGGTAGATAAACATCAGATGAACAGCATTATTACAGATGCGGAGAAGAGCCACAGTATCGAGAAGATACTTCAGAAGAAAAAAGATATGATCAAACTATCCCTATCTGCATGTGTACATTGCTCGATTTGTGCCGACAGCTGTTTTATGTTTAACTCAAACAAAAAAGATCCCACATACACTCCGGCATATAAAGTTATAAATTCTATAGGTAAGATTTACAAAAAAAAAGGAAAGCTCTCTGACGCAGAGTATGAAAAAATTAAAATTCTGATCTGGGACAAATGCGTCTTATGCATGCGCTGTTACTGCCCTATCGGGTTAAGCATACCGTCTCTGATCGCCTGCGCGAGGAACATATGCCGTGAGAAAGGTATCTACCGCACATATGATCCCGCCGGAGAGAGTGAACAGTGATGAAACATTTACGGTTTAAAATAATACCTCTCCTTTTCATAATACCGGTTTTTTTATTCGGACAGATGGAGATGATTACGATCGATAATCCAATTTTTAAATCAGGGAGCAGATCCGCTGTTCAGTTTAGCCACGGCAGACATATGGAGATGGAAGGGGTATCGTGTACAGACTGTCACCACAAATTTGAAAATGGTATAAACGTTCTTGATCCGGCTGAATTAAACAGTGAAGACAGGTCGATTTACTGCGGCTTCTGTCACAATACTCCGGCATCGCTGAAAAAGTCTTATCACAGATTATGTATCGGATGTCATGAATCGATGATTAAAAAAAATCAAACCGCAGGCCCGAGACTCTGCGGCGAATGTCATAAATAGAAATTTTCCGGAGATAGTAATGATCAAAGCGCAACGTAAACCACTTGAAGAGATATACCATCTGACAAAAGATTACACGCGGATACTCTGTGTAGGATGCGGAGGGTGTACTTCGGTATGCCTTGCTGGAGGACAGCGCGAGACCATAATGCTTGCGCAGGATCTTTCTCATATGTTTAAGCAGGATGAAAAAAACGCAAAATTTTCCGTTCAGGTCATTGAGCGGCAGTGCAGCCCTGAATACATTTCTGACATAGAAGATAAAGTAAAAGATTGCGATTGCATAATATCAACCGCCTGCGGTGCAGGCGTGCAGTATATTGCCGAGAGATACCGGACAATACCTGTCTTCCCCGCTCTTAATACTATGTTTACCGGAATTGACAGGAGTACCGGATTATATCTGGAGAGATGCCGCAGCTGCGGAGACTGCCAGCTTGGATACACCGGCGGGATCTGCCCGGTGACCTGCTGTTCAAAGAGTCTCTTCAACGGACCATGCGGCGGAACCAATATCAATGGCACTTGCGAACTTGGAAGTGACATACCATGTGCATGGAATGAAATCTATGAAAGACTTAAAGCGCAGAACCGCATAGAAGACATACTCTCAGTCCATCCCCCCATGGAGTGGACAGATAACGGCCCGGCCATTCTTATACAGACAGGTTACGAGAACAGGTACATTAAAAAATAGAGATCCGGGATTATTTCAGTGCAGAAAATAAAGGAGAATTGAATATATAATGAAATCAGGGAGCAACCTTGAAAAAGTTTTAAAAGCGGGACATTTTGCCGTAACTACAGAGATAGGCCCACCTAAAGGAACAGATCTCGAAATAGTGAGAAAGAAGGCTGAATTTCTTCGTGGAAAAGTTGATGCGGTTAACGTTACCGACTGCCAGACTGCAGTGGTTCGACTTTCAAGCATAGCCACATCGGCAATTCTTGTTCAGATGGGGATTGAACCGATTATGCAGATGACATGCCGTGACAGAAACCGGATTGCAATTCAGAGCGATATTTTCGGAGCCTCGGCGCTCGGTATTAAAAACATGCTGGCGATCTCGGGAGATCATCACAGTTTCGGGAATCAGAAGAACGCGAAAAAGGTTTATGATATCGATTCAATGCAGATGCTCGCTGTTGTTAAAAGGATGCGTGATGAGAAAAAGATGCTCGGCGAAGAGAGTTTGATTCAGGGTGAAGTCCCCATGTTCATCGGTGCCGCGGTCAATCCCTTTGCTCCCCCGGTAGAATTCCGTGCGCTTCATCTCCGGAAAAAGATTTCAGCAGGTGCTGATTTTATTCAGACTCAAAGCATATACGATGTTGATAAATTCCGTCAGTGGATGAAAATTGTATGCGATATGGGACTGGACAGGGAGTGCGCAATACTTGCAGGGATCACGCCGCTGAAGTCTGCAGGCATGGCAAGATACATGGCGGACAACGTTCCCGGTATGCAGATACCGGATTCATTACTGAAGCGTATGGCTGGAGTCCCGAAAGAAAAAGCTGCCGATGAAGGTATAAAAATTTTCTGCGAAAATGTTGAACAGATAAAAGAGATTAAAGGTGTTGCTGGAGTTCATATAATGGCAATTGAGTGGGAACATAGAATTCCGGAGATAACTGAACGTGCCGGACTTCTACCAAGACCTGTCGTAGAATAAATAAATTCACCTGACTATATTGAATAATTTAAACCTGTCTTTTGAGAATTTTTAATCTTACCTGATTTCTTAATCAGATCTTCCAGGGTAAAATTATCGAGAAAATTCAGAAGAAGCGAACTCATCTCGCCCCAGACTTCCCGTGTTGCGCACTCATTTGATTTTTCGCAGACTGAGGAATTTCCCACACAGTCTACAAGATTCAGATCCCCTTCAAGTGGTTCAATAATGTCCCGCAAAGTTATCTCCGATGCCGGTCTGCTTAGGAGATAGCCTCCGTGCGCACCCCTGAATGTAGTTACAAGTCCTTTCCCTTTTAACGGGATAATAATCTGACTCAGATATTTTTCAGATATCTCTTCAGAACTTGCAATATCTTTCAGAAAAACAGGCTTATTCTGCTTATTAACTGCAAGAGCAAGCATCAGCCTTACCCCGTACCTTGAACGTGTTGAAAGACGCATTATAAAACACCTCGTTTTTTATTCACTACCAGTAATTACTCCTGAACAGAGTTTTAAATGTTGCAGGCAAATTTAAAACATCACCAAGCCGCGAATCTACTCTGTCTCAAAAAGCCATGTTGAAAGATATCTCTCACCAGTGTCAGGGATAATAACTACGATTGTTTTCCCTGCCGATTCTTTTCTCCCGGCAACAGTCAGCGCTGCATAAAGAGCAGCTCCGCCCGATATACCTATGAGAATACCTTCCTCTTTTGCCAGCCTTCTGGATGTATCCCCCGAGTCTGTATGAGTAACCTGAATTATTTCGTCGACAATATCCTTGTTGAATATTTGAGGGATAAACCCGGCGCCTATTCCCTGAATCTTATGAGGCCCCGCCATACCCCCTGAAAGAACGGGAGAGTCAACAGGCTCAACGGCTATTACCTTTACTGATGGTTTCTTTTTCTTCAACGCTTCACCAACACCGGTAATTGTACCACCAGTACCGACTCCGCCTATTATAATATCAACTGTACCGTCAGTATCGTTCCAGATCTCCTCAGCCGTTGTCTTCCTGTGAATTTCAGGATTCGCAGGGTTATTGAACTGCTGAGGAATGAATGATCCCGGTATCTCCTTCTGAAGCTCTTCAGCTTTTGCAATGGCACCTTTCATGCCGAGTTTCCCATCGGTAAGCACAAGCTCAGCTCCGAAAATTTTCAGGAGCTGCCTCCTCTCCACACTCATTGTGTCGGGCATGGTAAGAATAAGTCTGTAACCTCTTGAAGCCGCAGTAAATGCCAGGGCAATACCGGTATTCCCGCTTGTCGGTTCAATAATAGTAGTCCCATCTTTAATCAGTCCGTCTCTCTCTGCAGCTTCGATAAGAGCAACTCCCAGTCTGTCCTTAACGCTTGAAAGAGGATTAAAAGATTCAAGCTTAGCAAGCACCGTTGCCTTTCCAGCTGCGTTCAGTTTATTAATTTTTACGAGCGGAGTGTTCCCAACTGTTTTTGTTATATCATCAAATATTCTCATATTGTTACCTCTTTTTTAAAAATTTTCGCCCCCTAACCCCCAGAGGGGGGGCACCAATCTAACTTTTATCACTCTGAATATTTTTTTATTCATTTTTTTAACAATTCCCATATCATTTCTCAGATCTTTTGCAAATTTAACGATATCAACAAGTGTTTTAATACTTTGATTCATAAACTCACTAATAGCTCCTCTTTATACGCGCCCCCTCTGGGGGATGGGGGCTGGGCATTAGACTGTAATAATATCACTTTCCCCAACATTCCGGACTGACCAAAAAAATATAATCTATTTAACTGCCTGCGCCAATGCCTGATCTATATCGGCAAGTATATCATCTATATGCTCGATACCGATAGAGAGTCTTATAAAGTCAGGTGTTACTCCAGTTGCAAGCTGCTCTTCCGGTGAGAGCTGCTGATGCGTTGTGCTTGCCGGATGTATCGCCAGAGATTTCGCGTCACCAACATTTGCAAGGTGAGATATAAGCTGCAGCGAGTTGATAAATCTCTTACCAGCATCTACTCCCCCCTTTATCCCGAAACCGATAATCGCCCCGGATCCATCTTTTAAATATTTATCCGCGTATTCTTTTTCAGGGCTTGAGTCGAGTCCGGGATATGTGACCCACTCCACGGACTTATGCCCGGCAAGATGTTTAGCCGCCGCAAGCGCGTTCTCTGAATGACGGGCCATCCTTAGATGAAGAGTCTCAATCCCCTGTAAAAGAAGAAACGCGTTGAATGGAGAGAGAGCCGGTCCAAGATCACGGAGCAATACTACTCTCGCTTTTAATATATACGCAATATTACCTATAGGCTTAAGTGCCTCAATAAATTCCATACCATGATAACTCGGCTCGGGATCTGATATCAGAGGAAACTTTCCGCTGCTCCAGTCAAACTTACCGGAATCAACAATAAGTCCACCGAGCGATGTTCCATGTCCGCCGATAAATTTTGTAGCAGAGTAGACTATAATATCAACACCATGATCGAAAGGCCTCAGAATATATGGCGAAACTGTATTATCCAGAATAAAAGGGAGCCCATGTTTATGAGCAATAGCAGAGATCCCATCAAGATTACATACATCGAGTTTTGGATTACCGATAGATTCCGCATAAACAGCTTTTGTCTTTGGAGTAATAGCCTTTTGAATCGCATCGAGATCATTTGATTTAACAAAGTTCACTTTAATACCGAACTTTGCAAATGTATAGTGAAACAGATTATATGTTCCGCCATAAAGATTATCTGCAGCTACAATCTCATCACCAGATTTCGCAATATTCAGCAGTGCAAGGGAGATAGCAGACTGACCACTCGCAACAGCAAGAGCCCCCACTCCCCCCTCAAGAGCTGCAATCCTCTTCTCCAGAACATCAGTTGTGGGATTCATCAGACGTGTATAAATATTCCCGAATGATGTCAGCCCGAAAAGACTTGCCGCGTGATCCGCATCATTAAACTGGTATGACGTAGTCTGATAGATTGGTACAGCTCGTGATCCCGTAACCGGATCGGGCTCCTGGCCCGCATGGAGAACAAGCGATTCTCTTCTTAATTGTCCGTCTATTTTACTCATAATATCTCCCCTTTGTTAATCACTACTAATACTAGTAATTTAATAGAGATTAACTGTCAACAATAATTACAATTTTTTAAGTAAAAAAAAAGGGAAACAGCTGTCAGGAAGCGGATAAGCGAGGGGGAATATAGAGAGCAAAATCATGCTGCTTCCATATTCAATAATTCTTGACATTGAAATATCACCTGTAAACCTCTATATAAAAAGGTCGGAAAACATCATGCGGGAAATCTTTGGGACTATTTGTCTGGCAGGCGCTATCCAATCTATTTTTTTGTTTTTTGTGCTAATAACTAAAAAAAATAACCGCACGGCCAACCGGTATTTTTCAGTCTTTATGTTTTTTTCTGCGCTGGATCTTCTTGAACTATATTTTGGCACAAGAGGATTTATTGGCCCGGCGCGACCATTTCAGCTAAGTATCATACCTTATTCTTTTGTCTTCGGTCCATCAATGTTTCTATACGTTTCTCTTTTGACCGCAAGGATCAGTTCTTTTTCAAAAAATTATCTGTTGTTATATACACCTTTCGTAATAGCGCTTCTGGTCAATATCATTCTGTTTTTCACATTCGATACACCTCAATTGCCGCAGGCAGTTATTTATACGAATATAATAATTAATGGAGGGGGACTGTTCTTTGAAGCCATTCTTTACATTCTTTCATTTATAATTCTTCAAAAGTATATCGGACGACTTAAAGAGTTTTTTTCTGATATTGATACGCTTAAGCTTTCTCTTTTCCGGGCGGCTCTGGTGGTATTGATCCTGTGTGTTCTTTTCATTTTTTTAACATACACACGCGGCCATATAAGGCGTGAGCATGAAATTCCTGATATCATTGCTATCCTGGGCGGGCTGGGACTTGTATTTAGTATCGCATTTATTGCTCTCCTTCAGCCTGAAATATTCAATCGTGTACGACTCATGGAGAAAGCTCTACCGCAGGACAGAGAAGCATCTTCTCCGAGATATGAAAAGCTCAGACTTCCGCTTTCGAAAGAAGAATACTATGTTAAGGCACTGCAAGAGTATATGACAGAAAAAAAACCATATCTGCGGGATGAACTAACTCTGCAGAACCTGGCTGATGAACTTTCTCTCTCAACACACCATCTTTCTATGATACTCAACATACATTTTAAACAGAATTTTTATAATTTTATTAACAGATACCGTATTGATGATGTAAAACAGAAATTTACTCACCCCGATTACAAAGACCAGAATATTCTGTCAATTGCATACAGCGCCGGATTTAATTCAAAGTCAACATTCAATAACACTTTTAAAAAATTCACTGGAGAGACGCCGAAGGAATACCGCGCAAATTTATAAGTATATTAAGATAATTTTAAAAAAAAGGTACGGGTTAAGTAACACGGGCGACCGGGTACAAAACATAGTATATCTTTCATAACAGGAAACAGGCTGAGCATCGCCTGTTTTATAAATTATGGAGGAAACAATATGATATTTAGATCGATTAAGAATCTGCTTCTCTCAAAAGACTTGTCTGCTCAACTAAAAATCTTTGGGATCATGAAGTTTGAGGGGAGTCTGATATTTTATCATGCGGGCATTCAAACCGGATTATTTAAAATTCTGTCAAAACCATTAACTTTTGAGCAACTTGCTCTGAGCTTAAAAATATCAAACAGGCAGCTTTTATCTTCACTGCTTGATCTCGGCTGTTCACTTAAAGAGTTGAAATTAAGGGATGGAAAATACCAATTAAAAGGTTCAATGGCGCATGCATTTGTGGACAACACTCCCTTAACAGAGATTATCCGGGAAACAGTTCTATATCATGCTGATATTGCCAGTCGGCTTGACACTTATCTTTTGAAAAATGAAAAAGGTGATTATCTGAAAGATTTTGGCGGAATAATTGCTGAATCATCAAGAATATTAGAACCGATGATAAAAGCCTGTATTTATCATTGTATAAAAAAAAGAGAGCAACTTACAATTCTAGAATTCGGATGCGGCTCCGGTGAATATTTGAAATATTATGTCGATATAAACAAAAACAACAGTGGTATGGCAATCGACATTGACGCTTCGGCAGTTGCCATAGCACAAAAAAAACTAAAAGAAAATAATATCGAAGCAAACTTTACAGTAATACAGGATAACATGATGAATCCTGAAATTATTAAAGATAAAACTTTTGATCTGATCACATCCTTTTCTAACATGCATTATTTTTCCGATGATGACAGAATAAAATTATTCGGAGTAATCCATAAACACCTGAATAAAAATGGCAGGCTTTTACTGGCAACGGGTTTCAAAAATAAAAGTCTTTCATCATCGTATTATGATATTATTTTTTCAGCGACACACGGTCTTTATCAGCTACCGAGGATCGAAGATGTAGTACGTGATTTGAAAAAATCGGGATTCACCCATGTTAAAATCATCAACATTTTTGATAAGTCGTTCAAAGGTATTTCTGCATTTAAATAATAGTATTATTAAATAAAAAACGATAATAGGGAAGAGCGTGTGCTGATTTCTATTAGAAATTAAAATTAAGTCCGGCAGGTCAGTATTGATACTGACGGTCTTGTCTATATAGGAATCTTCGATAACACAAAGAGAGTTTAGACCCAACTCTCTGTGGTTAAAGGTATTTAAAAAGCCAATGTTTCCTTGAACGGCATATATCTTCCGGAAGTATAAAATAGATACGGTCCGCTTTGCGGGCCGTTTCTGTTATGATGCTGAAAATTCCTGAAAAGACAAGAGATACTGTTTGGATGTGAAAAATTTAATTTAAGCTACATCCTTGTACAATGTAATATTAATTCCTTTTTTGCTTTTTTTGAAATCGCTTGTAATTTTTTCAAGAATTGCAATGACCTCGTTGCTAAACCATGCTTCACCGCATTGATTGCATACTATTGCAGGAATTTCTCTGATTATTAAAAGAGATTCATTGTGGTCATAGTGTTGTGTTGTTTTACCCTGGATCAGTTCCCCATGGCATCTCATACATGGTTCCATTTTATTTTCTCCTTGTTCGTAAATCGCGTTCCCATCGTTTTAAATCCGGAATATATACAGTAATTATTCAAAGAAATCCGGTATTTTTATTAAATGCAACTACGATATGTATATCTTTGATATTTTGTCTGCCATAAATCAAACAACTGGGCAATGGTTTATCATTATCGTATTCTTCAATTATTTCGCCATTCCGGATTGCAGTTAAAACATCATCCCTTGTCAACTCATCCTGATAACGTTATGATCCCGCATGGGAACTCCATAAAACTTTATTTTGTTCAACAGAATCCTTTATATTTCTTAAATATTCTTTCATTAAATTTAAAATATTGTAACATTGGTGCAAGAGTCAATAAAAAAATTTGGCACTATCTGTTCATTCTATTGAAAATTTTATATAGTGAAGTACACAAAATAATATATCGGCACAGGAAATACATTTACCATAATCTCCAATACAACACTCTATGCAATTTATACAGCATTGAGGGTAACCGGACCTGGTGGCGGATTGATATTTTATGATGCGGGCAGCACTCAAAGCTGGGGCAGATATATTGAAGCTGCACCTTCAGATCAGAGTACAGGCATACGATGGTATAATGGCAGTTATATAGTCACTGGGGCAACTGCAGCAGGTGTTGGAACCGGGTTAGCTAATTCAAACACAATAATATCAAATCAGGGAGGAACGCCTACAAGTTATGCCGCGGGTTTAGCAAGAAATTTATATTTAGTATAAAAATAACAAATTTAGCGTAGATATGTCCTAAAGATTTAAAGGGGTAGCAAATTATTTTTGGGGCCACAGCGCTGCGCGCTGCGCCTGGAAAGGGGGATTACGGGGGCAGCGCCCCCGTAATCCCCCTTTCCGCGTATGCGAAGCATACGCACCCCTTGAAATATTTCGCTACCATTTAAATGAATTAAAAAATTTCTTTAATTCTGCTTGTAATATCAGGACAGTAAACTATAAAGACTTATTGAGAGTTTTCCCGCACGTGCGGGTACATATAACTAGTAAAATATCAAAAAGATTGGAGAATGATGAAATGTCAACAAAACAGGAAGTAACACAATCTACTGAGCAGAAACTATCCCACCAGTTATCGATGCAGATAATGGAAGTAGGACAGACTATACTTGAACTGGAATCAACATATCATGACTCCTTCAGCAGACAGATGAAAGAAAAGATCCAGAGAGCTAAAGAGATTCTTGATGAACTCGCAAACGACTGCATGACAGAACTCACATCTGAAAGAATGAAAAACTGGCAGAAAGAGAGACTCCAGGAGAAAGAAAAATTAAAATTCACCAGAAAGAAAGATGCATGGGAAACTCTTTCGCCTAAACAGGAAGAGGAATACGAGCAGAGAGTAACCAGAAAAATGCATCAGGGATTCGGAAGATAAAAACAACACAGCCCGGCATTTATAATGCCGGGTATTATAATCCGGTTTTAATTATGTTGCAAAATTGATACACTAAAACAATTATTTATTGTTTTCCAATAATTTCTACCGATAATAAAAAACCTTCTCCCTTTAAATCCTGATGTAATCAGACTTAACTCTTTTAAAATTAATAATTACGATTGGCATAAATATTGCATATTAAATAATTGTATCTTTGTTCAGAAATCGAGATAATCCCTTTTTATATAAATGCTTTTATCTAATGTGTATATACCAGGATTATTTTCTGATACTTACAAAAATAAAAACTACTAAGGAGTCTCATTGTGGAATCGAACAAAATTGAAATTAAAAGCCCCGAAGGTAAATTAGGAGTTCTTATACCAGGCCTTGGCGCGGTAAGCACCACATTTATAGCCGGAGTCATGATGATAAGAAAAGGGCTTAATAAGCCTATAGGATCACTTTCGCAGATGGGTAAACTCAGAACAGGAACAGGAGATAATGCTAAAGAGGTGGACATCAAAGAATTTATATCTCTTGCGTCACTAAAAGATATGGAGTTCGGAGGATGGGATATCTTCGAAGATACTGTTTATGAATCAGCTGCAAACGCACAGGTTCTGACAAAAGATGATCTTGAATCTGTTAAAGATGAGCTCTCAGCCATCAAACCATGGAAAGCCGTTTTCAATAAACACTTTGTAAAAAATCTTGACGGAGTGAATGTAAAACAGGCGCCGACACACTGGGACATGGTTCAGCTTGTTAAAGAAGACATTGCAAAATTCAAACAGGAAAAAAATATATCAAGATTCATCATGGTATGGTGCGGAAGTACTGAAATCCACCAGATAATGGTTCCCGGTGTTCACGATACTCTGGCTAATTTTGAAAAAGCACTGAAAGAGAATCACCCGGCAATTGCCCCGAGTATGATATACTGCTATGCGGCAATGGACCTTGGAATTCCCTACGCTAACGGTGCGCCGAACCTCTGTAATGACATCCCGGCATTCTGGGAGCTTGCGGATTTAAGAAAAACAGCTATGGGTGGAAAGGATTTCAAATCGGGTCAGACATTCATGAAAACTATTCTTGCTCCCGGATTCAAAGCAAGAATGCTCGGGATGAAGGGATGGTACTCAACAAACATACTCGGCAACAGAGATGGAGCAGTACTCGAAGATCCTGAGTCATTCAAATCTAAAGAAGTAAGCAAACTCTCCGTTCTTGAGCAGATTTGTCAGCCGGAGCTTTACCCCGATCTTTACGGCGATTTCTACCACAAAGTAACAATCAACTACTATCCTCCAAGAGGGGACAACAAAGAGGGATGGGACAACATCGATATATTCGGATGGCTCGGATACCCCATGCAGGTGAAAGTAAACTTTCTATGTCGGGACTCTATACTCGCGGCTCCGATCGTTCTCGACCTTGTAATCTTTCTTGATCTGGCTCAGAGATCAGGTCTTTTCGGAAATCAGGAGTGGCTATCTTTCTACTGGAAGAGCCCCATGCATCTGCCGGGACAGGATCCGGAACACGATCTATTTGTACAGCTTATGAGATTTAAAAACACTTTAAGATGGCTCAAAAACGAACCGCCTGTAACATCACTCGGCCACGAAACTTACAACTAATTCGAGTAATTAAATTAAATTTGAAAAAAAGAGAGGCTCCTTAAAAAGGAGCCTCTCTTTTTTATAAAGGGCAGTCCCAATAACTCAATCTTTACAGAGTCAAAGGGGCGGTATAAGCCCCGCAGGGCTCCCTTCGGTCCCGGAAACGGAGTTTTGGGACCAACCATAAATTAAACATCTGAATTAAGTCAGCATAAATATTAAGAAAGAATGATGAGAAAGAGTTATTATATAATTCTCATCTTCAGGTATCACCGGAAAAACAGACTCCCCGAGAAGCTCCACCGGTGTTAACCCGCTATATTCATGGAGATCGAGTTTTGCAGCTTCAGCCTTTGACGAAAGATTAAAAACACAAAGAGACTTCTCTTCTTTGTCAAATCTGATATAAGCGAGTATCCTTTTATTATTTGTTTCAATAAAATCTATATGTCCGTTACCGAAAACCATATGCGATTTACTCTTGTTTATCAAATGCTTTATAAAACTGAGCAGAGACGACGGGCTGGACATCTGAGCTTCCACATTAACCGCATTATAATTATACTCAGGATCGATTATTACCGGTGAATAAAGCATTGAGGGTTTGCTATCGGAAAAACCTGCATTCCGATCCTCATTCCACTGCATGGGAGTCCTTACTCCATTGCGGTCACCGAGATAAATATTATCACCCATGCCGATCTCATCTCCATAATACATTACCGGTGTGCCGGGAAGAGTAAAAAGCAGAGCATATGCCAGTTCAACTTTCCTTCTGTCGTTATCAAGAAGAGGATTAAGCCTCCGCCTTATCCCGACGTTAAGCTGCATCCGTTTATCTTTAGCATAGAGATTGTACATATCATCCCTCTCCTCATCAGTACACATCTCCAGGGTCAGCTCATCATGATTCCTGAGAAAAGTTGCCCACTGACAGTTAGAGGGTATATCTGGAATCTGTTTTATAATATTGATTATAGGCTCACTGTTCTCTTTCTGAAATGCCATAAAGATTCTAGGCATAAGAGGGAAATTGAAAGCCATATGGAATTCATCCCCATCGCCGAAATATTTAACCAGATCCTCGGGCCACTGATTCGCCTCGGCGAGAAGAATTCTGCCGGGATACTCCAGATCAATTATTTTTCTAAGATCTCTGATATACTGATGAGTTTCGGGAAGATTCTCGCAGTCGGTCCCCTCGCGTTCAAACAGATACGGTACTGCATCAATGCGAAAACCATCCAGCCCCAGATCAAACCAGAATCTGAAGACTCCCTTCATCTCTTCACGAACTTTCTCATTTTCAAAATTCAGATCAGGCTGAGATGAGAAAAATCTATGCCAGTAATATTTTCCGCATTCATCACACCATGTCCAATTAGACCTTTCAGTATCACTGAATATTATACGTGCATCCTCATATTTTTTATATGTTTCAGACCAGACGTAGTAGTCATGAAACTCCGACTCCGGACCTTTTTTCGCTTCAATAAACCATGGATGCTGGTCTGAGGTATGGTTTAATACAAGCTCGCCAATAATCTTTATTCCCCTGAGGTGAGCCTGAACAATCAGTTCTTTAAAATCATCCATAGTTCCATAAGCAGGATCTATCGAATAATAATCTGAAATATCATATCCGTCATCAAGTCCCGGTGACGGATATAACGGGAGCATCCATATACAATTTATACCAAGCCAGCGGAGATAATCCAGTTTTGATATAAGTCCAGGAATATCTCCTTTACCATCACAGCTTGAGTCTTTAAATGCTTTAAGACTCAATTCATAAATTACAGCATTTTTATACCATAGATTATCCATTTACACTTCCCCAAAATTTTTTAGAAGGAGCCTGAACTCTTCCACATCATACAGGTTATATTTTGCGGAAGTATGTCCTAATCCTATTTTTAAAGTATATGCATTTTCGGGCAGTTTTTCGAACATCGTTTCATCAGTTATATCATCTCCGGCAGCAAGAATAAAATCATAATTTTTCTCAGAGAGTAGCCGTGAAGCAGTTATACCTTTACTATTCTCAAGACTTTTAATTTCAATAACTCTATTCCCTTCCATTAAACCTATATTAAGGTTTGAAATAAAGTCCAGAAGCTGAAGCTTGAGTTCCTTTGAGTTTACAGAAGAAAATTCCGGATCGGCGTCTCGATAATGCCAGGCAAGAGAAAAGTCTTTTTCTTCGACAAATGTTCCGGGAGTGTGTCTTACATATTTTTCAAGCAGCGGACGTATAAGTTTTTTCCATCCCGTATCAACTTCAATTGTCTGCCGCCAATCCCCTCCCGAATGCTTTATCCATGCTCCATGCTCGGCAACAAAAGATAAGTTTTTACTGTTGCTGAAAACCTTTTCAAGAAAATTCCTGCTCCGACCGCTGATTACTACAATATCGTTCCCCTCTTTCGCGGCTATACTATCGATTATCCGGTACAGCTCTTCATC
>JBBRFT010000027.1:0-23848 GCA_038241375.1 Spirochaetota bacterium | reverse complement strand
GGCAAATTGAGAGTCGGTAAGGGTGATGAAGCCAAAAATATGAATATTAAAGATTTTATTCCTCTTGCATCTATGGAAGATATCGAATTTGGCGGATGGGATTTATTTGAAGACAATATATATGAGGCTGCAAAAAAAGCGGCTGTTCTCTCTAGAGAAGATATAGATCCGATAAAAGAGGAACTTGAAAAAATTAAGCCATGGAAAGCGGTTTTTGACAGAAGATTTGTTAAAAATCTCGACGGTACATGGGTAAAAGAAGCTGCCACTTTATGGGATCTTGCACAGATGGTTAAAGATGATATTCTCAATTTTCAGAAAGAGAAAAATCTTTCAAGAATGGTTATGGTATGGTGCGGGAGTACAGAAATTCATCAGGTAATGCTTCCCGGTGTACATGATACAATGGCTAATTTCGAAAAAGCTTTGAAGGAAAATCACCCGGCAATTGCTCCGAGTATGATATACTGTTATGCGGCAATGAGTCTTGGAATCCCCTATGCTAATGGAGCGCCTAATCTCTGTAATGATATTCCTGCTTTCTGGGAGCTTGCAGAGAAGAATCAGGTTCCGATGTGCGGGAAGGATTTCAAAACTGGTCAGACATTCATGAAGACTCTTCTTGCTCCGGGACTAAAAGCAAGGATGCTTGGAATGAAAGGTTGGTATTCAACCAACATCCTTGGTAACAGAGATGGTGAAGTTCTTGATGATCCCGATTCATTTAAATCAAAGGAAGTGAGCAAACTCTCAGTACTTCATCAGATACTGGAGCCTGAAGTATTCCCGGAACTGTATGGTGATTTTTATCATAAAGTAACAATCAATTACTATCCTCCAAGGGGAGACAACAAAGAAGGCTGGGATAATATAGATATATTCGGATGGCTTGGATATCCTATGCAGATAAAAGTCAACTTTCTCTGCAGGGATTCAATACTTGCGGCGCCATTTGTACTTGATCTTGCGATTTTTCTTGATCTTGCGAAAAGAGCATCTCTGTCCGGTAATCAGGAGTGGCTTGCATTTTACTGGAAGAGCCCAATGCATGCGCCTAATCAAGAACCTGAACATGATATATTTGTTCAGCTCATGAGGCTGAAAAATACTCTAAGATGGTTTATGGATGAACCTCCTGTAACTTATCTTGGTTCTGAAACTTATAATTAAACAGATAAAGTTTGGAAAAATGGCTGCCTTAGGGCGGCCATTTTTGTTATTGCGTAATACAGCGGGTGATAATATTTTTTCAGTGCAGTCTTTAAGGTTAACTTGTTTTGTTACACTGTTTAAGCGATATTATATTATAGTTATTGATTAAAATTTTTTACCGGATTACTGAAAGGAATCAAAATGACAAAAAAAATACCTATCCTTTTTATTCTGCTCATTGTTTTATCTGTGCTTATTGGACCGGTTTTTCCCGAAGATCTCTGCGCCGACATAAGTTGTTCGGTTATAGCTTTGAATTATGATTTAGATGGTGATGTTTTATACCGGCGGGAAACAAATGGGAAGGTCAAGCTGTATGATAAAGTTGCAGCAATTTCAAGTGATAATGATACTTTGTACTACATACGCAGTGTTAACGAGAAGTGGATTGCCGGTTTTTTCAGAGGAGATGCATCGGAAAACAGAGAGTTTGATCTTCCCGGAGTATATGATAAGCTTTATAAATTTACAGGTTTTAACGGTGTTTTTTATTTTCTTGCAGTTCCTGTCGTGGAAAACATGGATATTCAAACAGAGAGAATCCCGGTTTATATAAGATTTAATCCCGATCAGATGATTCATCAAAGTATCGGGGGAGTTACGGATTTTATACTGTTGAATGGAAAATCTGTAATACTAAAAAATGGTCGTCTTGATTATAATGGTTCTGAAATTCCGCTGGTGATTACGGGTCAGCTCCGTATAGCAGAGGTGATCGACTCGAGGATAGCAGCAATATCCGGAGATGACGGTTCTGAGCTTGTGGATCTTATAGCAGGGAAGAGTATTTACCAGTATACAGGTGATTCTGTCGCTGAAATACCTGGAGAATATAATCTTATCATTGAATTTGAAGATAGCATAATTGGAACAGATAATTCAGTCTATCCAGATAACAGTATATATTATGAAATGCTTATTGACGGGAAAGAAGAGAGCAGGACGGAAACCGGTCATAGTAAATTAAAAAAAAGTTTTTATTCAAAACTTAACGCCGACAGTTATCATATAGTAAAACCTGAAAGATGGGAACTTGATAAAACCAAAGGGCGCTATATGAGAATGAACAATATAAACCAGCCTTCAGAACAGAAAATATATATTCCCGGGAATAGAATCGTCAAACTCAGGTTCGCTTACGACGGTACAGGATATGAGGTGACTCAATCTGTGATGTTTAAATAAAAAGATAACTTCACACACGTTCTCTTTACCTGCAGAAAGGTTTTAAAAACTCTCTGCAGGTTTAATGTAGTTTCAAAGAAAATGATATTTTGAATTAAATGTTTTCAGCTTTAATCCTTCGAGACTCACTTAAATGATCATAAATTTCAGCAGTAAGAGGATTTTTCTTACGTTTGATTATAGTATAAAGCTGGAACGCAACTATACCGGCGTTAAATATTAAAGCAATGATCCCCCCTTTTTAGTAAAACGCAGGAACAAACCGGTTCATAACTGTTTTAAAAAATTCTGTATTTTTTAGAAATAATTCCAGACTCAAAGTTTTTCTTTTGAAGACTTTTGTGCTAGAAGTTAAGTGTTCTGGTAATTCTTTATGCTTTATTTACGGTCTTCCCGAAAAAAATAATTAAATGCAAATAAATGGTTTTTTCTCCGGGTAGTTATATATTATAAGTACAAAATTCCAGGAGGTATAGATAGTATGACTGAAAGTAAATATATATTCAATTGCAGCAACTGCGGCAGGATAGAGGAGATTGCAGAAGGTAAACCTGCACCGACCTGTTGTCAAAAAATTATGATCAAAGACCCTCTTGATCAATGTACAGTTGCAGAACATCCTGAAATGGTACGGAATAATGATGACAGCAAACCATGCGACGACGGCAGGGGTAAAGAGAGTTGAGGTGTTTATTATTAAAAAAATAAAAGAGGTAATTAATGAAAGCAACAGTTGATAAAGACGTTTGTATTGCTTGTGAATTGTGTACCGAAATATGCCCTGAAGTTTTTAAAATGGATGATGGTGCTGCAGTGGCTTATACTTCGCCGGTACCTGCCGCGAATGAAAGTACTGCAAAAAAAGCAGCGGATGAATGTCCGGTAAGTTGTATTTCAATTGAATAATTTAAAATGAAATATTTAAATTTATTGTCACGGCTCTTGCTTTTTCCGCAAGGGGCGTGACAAAGGCGGAGCGGTACCACAAAATAGATCAAGTACCATGCCTACTGTGACAGCAGGTGGTATGGAGCAGCCCGACACTGAGCAGTGATACAGATAAATTGATTTATGATTAGGAATAATTCTATAAAAATAGTTCCTCACTCTAATAGGGTAATCCTAAATTTGTATTGATTTTTCTCAGGCATGAATTATTATATTGCAGTTTGCAGTCTGGAATTATTTCAGTTTCTGTTATTAATTATTTATATAAGGAGTAATCTAAATGAAGAAATTATTTTGTGTGTTTTTTGTAGTTATCTCTATGGTAATGTCCGGGGTGACTTTTACAGTATCCGCGAAGGAAACAGGTAAGAAAGCAAAAGTAGAAAAAAATGATGATGAAAAAGAGAAAGTAAAGAAGAAAAAAGAAAAGAAAGCTAAAGACACTGACGCTAAAGAAGAGAAAAAAGATAAAAAGAAAAATAAAAAAGACAAAGACGAAGACAAAGATAAAAAGAAAGACAAAAAAGATAAAGACGAAGACAAAGATAAAAAGAAAGACAAAAAAGATAAAGACGAAGATAAAGATAAAAAGAAAGACAAAAAAGACAAAGACGAAGATAAAGACAAAAAAGAATTAAATAAAGTTAAACATAACAAAGCTGCAACTGAAAAGGAGATCGGCGAAGACGAAAAAGGGCGTATGATTTATGAAGGTCCAAGAGGCGGTCACTACTACTATACAGATCATAATACGAAAGTTTATATCAAAAACGACAAATAGTATTATTCAGTCAAGTGCCGGTGTTTTATACCGGCACTTTGAGGATGTCTGGGTTAATAAGAATGGTCGAAATATCGGCCATTCTTATTTTTATTTCTATTGTCCCGCTGCTGCCGGAATTACAACAATATCCACCCTTCTATTTAATGCTCTGTTCTCTTTGGTTGCATTTGAAACAAGAGGTCTATGTTCTCCGTAACCTGCTGCTGAGAATCTTCCAGGGTTAAGGTTGGCATCCTGTAAAAGATATCCCAGTACGGCAAGTGCACGCTCTGTTGAGAGCTCCCAATTATCTCTAAACCTTTGCGACTTCATGGGGATGTTGTCCGTATGTCCTTCAACGACAATGCTGTATTCCGGAAATTGAGATAGAATCTCCCGTATTTTTTTTAGAGATGGGAGAACCTCCTTCTTGAGATTGGCGTAACCGGAATCAAAACTTATTTTATCATCAATATTTATAACAAGCCTGTTGTGGAATTTTTTTAACCGGATATCTCCGCTTCTTATCTCCGCGTCAAGCTGCTTCTCAAGTTCCGAAGCCTGATTCTCCATGCGGGAGAGTTCCTGCTTCTGTTTATCCGTAAGTTTTTTCAGGTCGGATAGCTCCTCATTGAGATTGGCAATGTCATTTTTAAGAGCCAGAATCTTTTTATCGTACGAGGCTTTAAGATCAGCAAGCTCTTTCAGCAGTTTATCTCTCTCTTCGTCCCATTTTTTTCTGGCCTGCTCCATGTCATCTTCACATCTCTTCTGAAGAAGTCTGTTGCTTTCGATAAGGCTCTTCTCTTTTTCAGAACCTGAATCTTTAAGTATATTTATTGTCTTCTGAAGTTCATCAAGTTTTGCTTCGAATGCTTTTTTCTGATCGGCGCATGATGAGTCCAGCTGTTCTAAATCACGCTTAAGTTTTTCTATTTCTGCGTTGAGTCCATTAATAGTATTCTCGTATTTATTTTTCTCGTTCTGATATTGTCTGTTTAATGTTTTGAGCTCGAGCTGAATCGCAATCTTTTCATTGTAGACAGTATTGTATTCAGATGGAGTATAGAATACCGCAGCGTCAGCAGCAGCGATTGAGATTATTATAAAAAACAGCGATATTATCCTGGCTTTGTATTTATTATACATATTTTTTTCTCCTGTTGGTCGTAGACTATTTGGTTTTTTCAAAATTCAATTTTGCTTCCTGGAATTTTATAACAGCTTCTTTATGCTTCGATTCAGCCTTGGAAGTCTCCTGTTTTTTCGTTACCAGATATTCATCATATTTTTTATATCCGTAAATATCATCGGGATCTTTTTTATTAATTTTATTTAATAGTGCTGTGAAAAAGTTTTCTTTTTCCTCAGGTTTTGCAGGTTCGTTCTTATCTCTGTAGACTTTGGCTATTTTTGACTTTTTACTGTTCAGCTCTGCAATAGCCTGTGCGAGTTCGGCGTTTCTTAGATCAAGTTCGGCTTCGTTAAGATTTTTTTCACTCTGCTGATACTGGAAAAGATCTCTCTTTTTTGAGAGCGCTGATTCATTCTCTATAAGCTGTGATTTTTTTGTCTCAAGATTTACGGCGTCTTTAATTTTCTCGTAATAATAAACCTGATCTTTCAATATGCCGTTCTCTTTTTCAAGAAGCTTAATCTCTTCCTCTGTTCCTGCTGGAAGCTTAGACTGCTCTTTCATTCTGCTCTCAACAGACTGCTTTTCCTTATTTTTATCTATTATCTTCTGCTCCAGTGCATAAACAGATTTTGTATCGGAATCTGTTTTTTCGGCAAGATATTTCTCGTCAATTTCTTTAGGCATTGTGGAGCATGCAGCAATCATAAGTGATAAGAATATAACCGGTAGTATTTGTTTCATTTTAACATCTCCTATGTGTTTTGTTCATTCTAATGTGAACTAAAGTCATTATGTTGTAAAAATATAATTATTTAAAACTGCTGTGAAATTTATAGAATCACTTAATACTAATAAAACCTTAAAAGCAGTTACTGTCAAAATATTTCCTGATTTATGAGGTATTTAATTATAAAAAGTTTCATGTTATTTTTAGAAAATTATCAGAATCTGCTTTAGTTTTTATCTCCGCCGCGTCTTCGGCGCCGTGGAGAGCAATTTTACTACTTGTTTTTGAGCAGTCCCGGATCCCTCCGCCCTGGCGGCCTAATCATCACCCACATCTCAACGCCCCCTAAATCCCTCCGGGGGATTTAGGGGGCTAAAGTGAAGATGTGGGTAATGTAGCCTAACGGCGGAGAAATAATTCACAAGTAAGTGATAAACTTAATAAAATTACTCAACTTACTTAATGAGTCACAGTTTTTATAGTTTTGAGAGAGATAATTATATGCACAAAGTTTCTATTGTGTCAAATTTTTAATTTATGAATTCCTGCCGGAAAATATTTATTGATTAAAAAGCATATTGGAATATTTTTGCATTATATACCGGTAGAGAATTCTCTGCCGGCAGAATTAAATCCCTGGATGTAATAAATGAATAATTATAGTGTCACTTATGACAAATTCTTAGAATTGAGCTATCAGCTGCTTGAAAAGATTAAATTGAACAGAAAAGAGTATAAAGCCATACTCTGCCCTTTGAGAGGTGGGTTCTTCCTCTCATATTTCATGAGCGTGCACCTGGAGCTGCCGATTTCATATATCGAAATATCTTCATATGCCGGAAAAGAGCAGAGAAGATTTCAGATAGGGATCAAGCCTGATCTGATAGAGGGTAAGTTCCTGCTTTGTGATGATATTTATGACAGCGGGAATACGATAAAGGAGATACATTCGATGTATCCCAATGTAGATTTTGATACTATTTGTCTTGTTTCAAAGGTTAAGGAAGCCGAAGTTATTTACGCTTCTCTGGTTGATAAAGATAACTGGGTGGATTTTTTCTGGGAAGTAATGTAGTTTTTAAATTTAAACGTATAATTTCGAGGTAAAAGAAGATGGTTAGCCGCATAAAATCAGCTATAGTTCTTGGTTTTATTGTTGTAACTAGTATGATATTGTTTTTTCCGGCTGTATTGATCTGGCTGGTTACACTCCCTTTTGATAAGAGAAAAGTTATACTTCATCAGTATACCTGTTTATGGGGAGCTCTTTACACCCGGGTTAATCCATCCTGGCGTGTGAAGATGATAGATCGGGCAAATTTCAGAAATGACCAGACCTATGTTGTTGTTTCCAATCATCAGTCTCAGCTGGATATTCTTGTGGCATTTAATCTGTTTAAACATTTCAAATGGGTTTCAAAGGCCGAGATTTTCCGGGTTCCCTTTGTAGGATGGAATATGTATCTGAACAGATACGTAAGGCTTGTCCGGGGAGATAAGGAGAGTATTAAAGAGATGCTTGCTGTAAGCGAAGAGAGATTGAGAGAGGGGAGTTCTGTATTTTTTTTTCCTGAGGGTACTCGATCTGACGACGGGAAGGTTAAACCTTTTAAACCGGGAGCGTTTGCTATTGCACATAAGACGAAACTCCCGATTCTTCCCATTGTGATTTCAGGTACGGTTCATGCTCTTCCCAAGTACAGCATGAAATATCATGGAACACATAATCTTTATCTTAAAATACTTAAAGAAATTCCATATAGTGAGTTTGCATCTCTTACAGTTGAAGAGACAGCGGATATGGTTAGAAAAATAATAAGCGATAACGTTGAATCTCTCGTTAAGCTTGAGGAGTTAAAAAAATGAGTAGGGTATATTTTTTAAAAACTGAAAATAATGCGTCAGATGAACTCATTGCGGATAAGCTGAAAAAACTCATCGAAAAAGAGAAGCTGTTTAACTTTATCGCTGAAAAAGATATGGTCGCAGTTAAAACTCACTTCGGAGAGAGCGACAAATCGGGCTACCCCAGACCCGTAATTTTAAAGGGCATAGGCGAGCTTGCCAGAGAGAGGGGAGCTTTGCCTTTTATGACAGAAACATCTACCCTTTATAAAGGGAACAGAGATAATGCTGTTATCCATACCGAGCATGCCTACAGGCAGGGTTTCGGATTTGAGAATACAGGGATGTCAATAATCATGGCCGACGGACTTTATGGTGATGAAGAGGTTGAAGTAGCTGTAGATGGTAAAATATACAAGTCGGTTAAGCTTGCATCACTGATTGTTAAATCCCAGGCGCTTGTCTGTGTCTCTCACTTCACCGGTCACCTTATTGCCGGATTTGGAGCTGCACTTAAAAATATGGGAATGGGGTGCGCCAGCCGGAAAGGTAAAATGATACAGCACTCAACTGCGAAGCCGCAGATAATTTCTGAAGTATGCACTAAGTGTAAACAGTGTATTACATGGTGTCCCGCCGAAGCGATTACAATGGGCAATGATTCAGCAGTAATTGATGGAGATAAATGTATCGGCTGCGGAGAGTGTCTTGCGGTCTGCAGATTCGATGCTGTAAAATATAACTGGGGCGCGACTTTCGAAGAGCTTCAGAAGAAAATAGTAGAGCACGCATTCGGAGTTTATAAAGCGAATGAAGGGAAGGGTATCTATATTAATATCCTCACCAGAATCTCGAAAGATTGTGACTGTATGCCAAGATACGAAAACATCTGTGATGATATAGGGATACTTATCTCTTCCGATCCCGTCGCTGTTGATGCGGCTTCGCTCGATCTTGTAGAAAAGTATTCCGGAAAGAATCTTTCAGAGATGGCATACGATATTCCATACAGATACCAGATCGATTACGCAAGAGAGATAGGTTTCGGCGATACTGATTATGAGTTGGTGGAGTGCTGAAGAAAATAAACATTCATCCATTCCCGCCCCCACTGCCCTACGGGCACCTTTCCCCATGAATGGGAGGAGAGAAAATACGAAACATTTCGTGCTCTCCTTTCTCCCATTCATGGGGAAAGGTGCCCGTAGGGCGGATAGGGGCGGGAATGAATTTCAGTATCCACATAAATCTCCGTTTCTAAAAAAAACCCGTCCCCCTCTTGAAATTTCTTTGTAATTTTGTATATTATATTCAATCTTTTTCTGAAATATTAAAATATTAGCAGGATAGTATTATTATGGATTTTAATTTAAGCACAATATCCTTTGCAGCTGAAAAAAATTTTACCCCCGTTGATACGGGTAAAGTATATGATGTTCTGATTATCGGAGGCGGTCCCGCCGGTATGACTGCCGCCGTTTACTGCATGAGGAAAGGCGTGGATACGGCAATTATTATAAAAAGTATAGGCGGACAGGTGGCGGAGACGTCATCTGTTGAAAATTATCTCGGTTATAAATATATCAATGGTGTGGAGCTGGTCGATAAGTTTAAGGAACAGGTTTTTCAGTTCAGCATTGGATATGAAGAGGGGCAGGGTATAACTGCTGTTACCGATGGTGATATTAAAAGTGTAACACTTGATGATGGAAGAGTTTTAAACTCAAGGGCTCTTATTATTGCGTCGGGAAAGTCGTGGAAGAAACTCGGTATCCCCGGGGAACAGCGTCTTACAGGGAGAGGTGTTGCTTACTGCACTATATGTGATGCTCCTCTTTTTGCAGGTAAAAAAGTTGTAGTTGTCGGAGGGGGTAATTCCGGTGTTGAGGCGGCGATAGATCTTGCGTCAGTAGCATCTGAAGTTGTAATAGTTCAGCTAATGGAGGAGCTTACAGCGGATAAAATTCTTACAGATAAATTGAACAGCTTTTCCAATGTCAGTATGATCTTCAGCAGTAGAGTAACAGAAGTTATAGGAGATGAACTGGTAAAGGAAGTGACAGTTGAGAATGTTGATACAGAGAAACGTTCTACTGTGGTTACTGATGGTATTTTCATTGAGATAGGACTTGATCCTAATAGCGGTTTTGCAAGCGGTGTGGTCGACATGAATTCAGCAAGTGAAATCCTTGTGGACAGCGGATGCGCAACTAATCGTGAGGGGATTTTTGCTGCAGGTGATGTTACTTCTGTTCCGTTTAAACAGATAATTATTGCCGGTGGGGAGGGGGCTAAGGCCGCACTCTCAGCATGTGAATATATTTTAAAAAGAAATTGAAAAAATTTTTAAACATATTATTTAGAGCTGTTAACAATTGAATTAGGCTTTGTCATTTCGAACCTTTGTGAGAAATCCTGTATTTCTCAGTCACTATCGCTTCTTCGAAATGACAGATTATCTACTATTTCATTCGTTAAATGCTAAAGTGAGAAATATGGAATTATATATCCCCGCCGCCTTCGGCGGCGGGGATAGCAGAGTTTTTTAATCAGAAAAGAGTTTAGAATTATTATTGAAATGAAAATGAAATTTAAGGAGATTTATTATGGCATTATTTGATGTTAAAGTTCAGAATCAGTTGAAAGAAATTCTTAATAATATGAAAGATAACGTTAAAATTATTAATTTTACTCAGGCGATTGAGTGTCCAATGTGCAAAGAGACGAGAGCTTTTGCCGAGGAGATCGCCTCTTTGAGTGACAAGCTTTCAGTTATTGTTTATGATCAGATAGCAGACAGTGATATGATTAAAAAATACGGAGTTGAGAGAATCCCGGCAATAGTTCTTCTTGACAAGGACGGGAAGGATCATGGTGTAAAGTTTTACGGACTCCCCGGTGGTTACGAGATTAACTCATTCCTTAGTTCTATTATTGAAATGTCCGGGATGAGGCAGGCACTTCCGGCAGATATTGCTTCGAGGATTAAAAAAATTGATAAAGATGTGCATATTCAGGTTTTTGTAGGGCTCAGTTGCCCCCACTGTCCTGCGGCAGTTGAGGTTGCTCACAGGCTTGCAATGGAAAACAGTAATATTAAAGGGGATATGGTCGATTCAAATAATTTTGTCCATCTTGCGCAGAAGTATAATGTAACAGGTGTTCCGAAAATTGTTATTAATGAAAAATATGAATTAATGGGGGCACATCCTATGAATACTGTTCTTGACGTAATAGAAAGTCTGAAGTAGAGTTTATTTAGCCTTCGTTTTCTACTTCATCATCAGGAGGCATAGTCTATGAGTCGGAATAAATTTACGGAAATAATAGAGTTACATCTCTTAATATGAAAAAATGGTTTAAAGATTATATTTGGTTCATAATATATTCAGGTGTCGTGGTAGGGGCTATATCCTTCACTGTGGGCAATCTTGATTATGACTGGCAGTGGGGTAGAATACCGGCCTATATAGTTTCAGCGCATAACGGCTTGAAACCGGGACCTCTTCTTCATGGTGTATATGTTACAATTCAGATTTCGCTTGTAAGCATTGTTTTTGCGTTTTTATTCGGGCTAGTATCGGCTTTTTTGAGAATGTCAAATTCATTTGTGGCAAGGTTTATAGCTTATGGGTATATTGAATCCATAAGGAACACCCCGCTGATTGTGCAGATTTTTTTTATGTACTTCGCGGTAGCTCCGATATTTAATATAAGCGCCTTTGCTTCGGCAGTTACGGCGCTCTCCCTTTTCGAAGGGGCATATCTTTCTGAAATTATTCGTGCGGGTATTCTGTCTATTCGAAAAGGGCAGTGGGAGGCAGCATGGAGCCTTGGGCTCGGGAGATTCCAGACATACAGATATGTTATACTCCCTCTGGCGATGAGAAGGGTTCTCCCTCCGCTCACCGGACAGGGAGTTTCATTGATAAAAGATTCGGCTCTTGTAAGTACTATCTCAATTTATGATTTAACAATGGTAGGGCAGACCATTGTATCGGATACATTTTTATCTTTTGAGGTCTGGTTTACTGTTGCGGCTCTTTATCTGATGATGACTATCCCGTTGTCGCTTTTATCAGGTCATGTTGAAAAAAGATTTGCGGTACATTAGTATTGGTTTAAATATAATATTTTCAAATAGAGAGGTTTATATGAAAAGGTCAGTTCTTATTGTTCTTTCGATTATTTTAATGTTTTCCGGATGTGCAAAAAAAGATCACGGGAATCAGTTAGATGAAGTAAAGAAACGGGGTGTACTTAGGGTAGGTATGTCAACGTTTGTTCCATGGGCCATGAATGACAAAGAGGGAAATCTGATAGGATTTGAAATTGATGTTGCAACAGAACTTGCAAAAGATATGGGTGTTAAAATTGAGTTTGTTCCCACGAAGTGGTCTGGAATTATTCCTTCACTTCTTACAGGTAAGTTCGATGTTATTATAGGCGGAATGGGTATTACCGAAGAACGGGCAAAAAAAGTCGATTTTAGCGATCCATATGATTTTTCCGGTATGTCAATTGTTGCAAGCAGAAAGAAAGCTCCCGATTTTAAAGATCTTGCATCCTTTAATAAGAGTGAAATACTCATAGCCGCAAGACTCGGTACAACTGCCGCGGAGGCTGCGAAAAAGAATTTCCCCAATGCACAGCTGAAATTATTTGATGATGAAGCCCAGGCTATACAGGAACTTCTTACTGACAGAGTTCATGCCGTTGTTGCATCTTCTCCTCTCCCCGAATATCAGGCGATAAAATATAGTAAAAGATTTTATCTCCCCGTTGAAGATACCTTTGAGAATGAGCCCATAGGCTTTGCTATGAAGAAGGGTGAGGATAGCTTAAAATCGTATTTTAACAGCTGGATAAAAAAGAAAACCGGTGACGGCTTCTTAAAAGAAAGAAAAAATTACTGGTTCAAAACAAGAGACTGGGAGAAAAGGGTCGAGTAGAAGTTGAGAGAGCGGATACGTTTCACTTTTCTCGATCTGATACTTCTGATTATTCTTTTTTCAGGAGCGGGTTATATACTATTCAGAATGAAAGCGGAACTTCATTATGAGTGGGACTGGTCAGCTGTTGCTTCGTATATAGTACGATACGACGCGGCAGCTGAATCATATGTTCCGGGACTTCTTCTTGCAGGCCTTGCCGTGACATTCAAACTTAGTGTCTGGTCAACTGTATGCGCTTCGATGATAGGCTTGTTTATGGGGCTGATGAAAATTTCAAAAAATGTTATTCTAAAGCTGACATCATCTATTTATGTGGGCATTGTTCGGAATATCCCTTCTATTGTTTTTATCTTTATTTTTTATTTTTTTATCAGCGGTCAGATTGCCGATGCATTTGAATTCGATCACCGGGCGGATTCTGTTTCATGGTACGGTGATCTCTTCTCTTTTCTATTTGCCTCTCCTCCGATGTTTGCTGTTTTTATTTCGGCTGTGCTTACTCTTGCACTTTATGAAGGGGCGTACATGACAGAAATCGTCCGTGCCGGAATTGAATCAGTTGAAAAGGGACAGGGAGAGGCTGCCGATGCCCTTGGATTTTCCAGGTATCAGAAGATGCGGCATATAGTTCTCCCTCAGGCATTTAAAAGAATACTTCCACCAATGGCAGGTCAGGTGATTTCTGTCATTAAAGATTCGGCTATTGTTTCAGTTATCTCTGTGCAGGACCTTACATTCCGTGGAACAGAGCTTATGGCTTCGACATATAAAACATATGAAATATGGATTACCATCACACTGATGTATTTTATATTAACTTACGGATGTTCACTTGCCGTGGGGAGTGTAGAGAAGCGGATGGTGCGGAAAGGGTATGTGTAAAAGATAAAGTCTATTTGTACAGAGGTTCGGAATCTTCAATATGTGTAAGATAAAGACGCATGTCGAACTCAATCTGATAGTAGTCCGGTTCCATATATTCACATAATTTGTAAAAGGCCCTGTTGTGATCCCTCTCTTTAAGATGCGCCAGTTCATGAACAACAATCATCCGTAAAAATTCCTCCGGTACATTTTTAAATATCGAAGCAATCTTTATCTCATTCTTTGCTTTAATCTTTGATCCCTGAATTTTTGCAATATAGTAATGCATTCCCAGAACATGGTCTATAGGATTTATTCTGGAATCATATGTAACTTTGCTCAGCGGCTGTGATTTCTGCAGATATTCGTTTTTAAGCGAAATGGCAAAATCATACAGAGCTTTATCTGTTCTGATTTTATGAGGAGAGGGGTACTTATTTAAAATAAATTCGCCGAGCCTCTTTTCGAGTATAAGATTCCGGACCTTGTCTGTTAAATCCCCGGAGTATCCTGAAAGATATTTAAGTTCCTGCATAGTCTTCCTTTTTAATTCAGCTCTGAATATATTGATATAACAGATAACAGAGGAGTTTTCTGTCAACTTTTAAGTGCACCAGGTGGAATCTAATGTGAAGCGGAATTGTTGAAATGGTGCCATAGACGGGGATATTAAAGCATTTATTATCATAATTAAGTTTATGTATTACTATTGAAAAATAGTCAAAAAATTGATTGAATATTGTCATTTCGAACGTATGTGAGAAATCTTAAATTTAATGAAAGAATAAGATTTCTCAGTCGCTATCGCTTCTTCGAAATGACAGACTATGTACTATTTCATCCATTAAATGCGATACTGAAAAAAAATTTAATGAATTATAACTGAATAAGGTTATAATTGTAACTTTATTTTTAAAGTTGAAACATACAACAGGTTACGACTATTATTCTTAAGTTAATAATCAGACAAATATATAGAAATTATTACTGCCGCTGTTCAATTTATAAAAATTTTGAACACTCTTCTTTAAAAAAATAAGACAATAAATGATATCTGTATAAAAATACAGATATATAAACGGAGGAAAATCTTATGCTCAAAAAATCTATAACTTCAATTTCCGGAGCAATATCAATCTTTCTTATAATTTTTGCATCTGTATTGTCTCTCTCTGCAAGCGGCAATAGTTCTGTCAAAGAAAAGCCCGCAGATGCTGAAATAGTAAAATTTACCATCAGCCCCGCATCCCTTAAAATGTATCCCGGCGGAAGTATGCAGCTTATAGCTGTGGCTTATGACAGTAACGGAAGAAAAATTGAAATTGCTCCGGAATGGAAGATAAAGAGCGACATATCTTCTCTGGGTGAGTTTGATAAATCCGAAGGGGCCAGAGTGATTTTCAGTGCTCTGAATTCGGGGACAGGTTCAATAATTGCTGTTTTTAATGATATTGAAGCTGAAGTTCAAGTTAAGATATTTGAAAGTAAACGGAAAAAAAAGTAGTCCGGTATAATTCAGCCGTGTAATTACTTTAAACTGTTGGCGGATATTATTCCGCCACCCTCTGTTTTTGAGGAGTATTGCCCGGATGTTTCCTGTAAATGTTTTGATAATTCAGATGTTTTCTTAACCGGAATTGTTTTTAATACAAAGCCCATCACAATAGTGCCTATGATTCCCATTATCACCAGAAAAAGTTTCATATGGAAAGATTGAAATGTCAGCGCTGAAAGGATTATCATTATCCACATCAGAGATACTGAAATAATTTTCATCTTAAGACTCATCCCCTTCTCTTTAGCAAAATCCTCAATAAATTTCCCGAAGAGCCGGTTTGATATCAACCAGTTATACCATCTCTCGGAGCTTTTCGCGAAGAGTGACGCAGCGAGTAGAACAAAAGGGGTTGTGGGTAATCCTCTGACTACAATACCGAGACATCCAATCCCCAGAGAAATGAAACCTAAAGTTATATATAAATATTTCATTGAATATTTCCTGAATTTCCGGATTTTTATATCGTTGCAATATATCAAAAACCAGTTGGTGATACAGGTTTATTTTTTTCAAACTATTTATATGGTATATTTTTAAAACCGGAATAACATGAATATTTTTCCGGTATATATTTTGATGAAAAATATTTATAAAAGAGTTCTGGAATTTTTACGGACATTAAATAATTATTGCATTTGAAAGTAATTTGATGTTATATTATATTGGCATGGAATCAGGATGGAGTTTAATTCTAATATTAGCAGGTTTTAAATGAAAAAATTTCTGGTGCTTACTATTATAATTTTATTATACCCTAATTGTATTGTCACTGCTGACTGGTCAGATGTGAGGAGTCTTTCTGCGTATGTTCAGGTTGAGAAACCGGATACATCTTTGACACAGAATCCGGAGGAGAATAGTGTATTAGATATAATTTTATCAGGTTCTAAAAATAATAAGTCTATGATTGTTATTTTCGCAGGGATTATTTTTGCACTTTTGTATATAGTTTTTATTCTGTTTATCGAGAATAGAAGGTTTAAGAAAATGATTAAAGCTCGTACAGCGGAACTTTCCGAGAATGAAGAGAGATGGAAATTTTCACTTGAGGGGGCAGGGCAGATTGAAGAAGAGGTAAGTAATTCCCGGCGTATGCTTCAGATGGTTTTAGATACAATACCGATAGGTGTATTCTGGAAAGATAGAGACCTTACATATCTCGGCTGTAATAATTCTTATGCCAGGCTGGCCGGAATTGAGTCAGCTGAGAGTATTGTGGGTAAAAAAGATGATGAAGTGTTCGATGTTGAAATAGCGCGAATGTATAATGAGATTGACCGTGAGATACTTAATTCCGGACATCCTAAACTTAATTATGAAGATCATCTTATGCTCCCGACGGGAAAAGTCAGGATATTAAGAAAGTCAAAGGTTCCTCTTATCGGTGTCGGTGGTGAAGTTGCCGGTGTTCTAGGGACATCTGAAGATGTAACTGTTCAAAAAAATCTCAGAGAGGAGACATTCAGAATACGAAAACTTGAATCGGTGGGTATACTTGCTTCAGGGATAGCGCATGACTTTAATAATCTCCTCATGGCTATATCAGGTTCTCTCTCTTTGCTTCGTCTATCGGAAGATTTTACAGATAAGAATCTGCATTGGATTGAGAATGCAGAAAAATCCTGTTTTGCCGCAACAGAGCTGACAACACGGCTTATTACTTTTTCGCGCGGCGGAGCACCGGTGCTTCAGGAAGAGAATATTGTTGAAGTAATAAATGAAGCTGTAGAATCGGGATCTTCAGGGGCGGCAGTTAAAATTGATTACTTGAATGAGAGCCCTGTTAATTCGGTTATGATTGACGGGAGACAGGTCCGTCAGGTTTTTTTGAATTTAATAGAGAATGCAAAAGAGGCAATGCCCGGCGGGGGGAGTGTTTATATTGTTTCGTCTGAAATTAATCTGGAAAATAATAACAGGCTTGAACTCAAATTCGGCAGATATCTGATGATAACCCTGAAAGATACTGGACCCGGTATACCTGAAGCTATAATTGATAAAATATTTGATCCTTATTTCAGTACAAAGGTGATGGGTGCACATAAGGGACAGGGGCTGGGGCTCGCCATCAGTCATTCAATTATTACTCAGCATGGCGGTAAAATTACTGTAAATTCAGTCCCCGGTAAAGGGGCGTTATTTACAGTTTATATTCCATTGAACAGATAGGGGTATATAATTCTGAAGCTTCTTAATTCGGGAAATCTTATCTTCCTTTTTTAAGTTCGTTAATCATCTCTACCATAATTGCCACATGCCCGGCGAGTAGTTCAACTGCCTTTGCTGGATCATTTATTTTATTCAGTGCAAAATAGTATTCAGTTATGTCTTTTCTCAGTTTTCGATCCATTTCAATTACAGCGTTTAGTCCTTGAGGCATGTTATTTGGTGTCATCATATCGGTCTCATTAGGTTATTTTTATTTATTGATCATATGGTTAAACTTTGGATCATTTTTGTCAATGATTATATATGATGAGAAGATACTGAGGAATCTTGATGATATTTCCGGCATCAAGATGATGCCGGAAATATCTGGTTGGTCAGTCTTTAGGAATATATTTTTCAACATCAATTTTATATGTTTCAAAAAGTTCATTTTTCGCTACTTCAAACTCGAGAATGGATGCGTTAAACATTACAAGCAACTGAAGCTCGGCCTCCCGGCTATTTATAAGCGCATCAAGAGAGTTTCTTACGACTGCCGCGTTGAATCGGCCTCTCCTGAGATTTATCAGCATCTTACTGTAATAGATCTCGGCTTGTATTCTTGCTTCTTTTGCCTTCTGGTAAAGTTTGTAGTTTGTATTAACTTTTTCAACTTTGGATGTAACATCATCTTTTACAATGCGGCTGTATTTATCAACCTGAAACTTCGCCTGCTCAACTCTCCATCTTGAGTTCCTTTCATTCACCTTCTGGTTGCTGTCGGAGAGAGGGTAGGTGAGCTTAACCTGTGCTTCGTATGAAGGATACTTCATGGATGATGCGTTTGAATATGATTCTGCGGTATCTTTATTCACATCCATTGATGACACGGTTATACTCCCGGTGAGAGATGGAAGGGCCCCGTTTCCGTCAATGTCGAGCTGCAGTTTAGCGTTTTCCAGACTGCGGACTGCATTCAGGTAGTCTGCTCTTTTAACATAGGCTTTTTTTAAAGCTTCTTCGCTGTTGATTTCAGGGAGCTTATTCTGCAGAATTGCGCGTTCCTGCATTGTTATTTCGTCGCTCATGTTTACAACCTGAAGAAATTTTCTCAGCGCGTCCCTGTAGTTTTGTTCCGCGCGGGACACCGAAGCTTCGGATGATGCGATAAGTGAGTTCCAGTAGTTCAGCTCGAATTGCTCAGCCAGACCCAGTCTTACATTGTCCGAAACGATCCGCCTGACTTTCCGGGTCTCCTGCAGCATAAGTCCCGCGTTGTCAAGCTGTGTTTTATTGATGATGACATTCCAGTAGTCTACAATCACGCCGACAACAACCAGAGATAGTCCGTATATAATCTGATCTTTCTGCATCAAGGTGCTGTTCTTTAATATCTTTTCCTGTTTTCTGTCATTGTACCCGAAGGTATTTTTAAGAAGCTCCTGTTCGATTGAGACAAATAATACAGGGGTATTTGTTGCCATATCATATCTTGAATAATTTAAAGGGTTGAGGTACCCCTTAGTGTCTGAATAAGTGTTTGTAATACCGCCGGCAATTTTTGTCCCGGTTGAAAAAGATTTTGCAAGCGATGATGAAATTTCTACAGACCTGTTTTTCTCGCCATATTGACTCTGCAGCAACTCTGGATATTTTGTGGTTTTTACACCTGCACCTGCGTTGAAATAAGTTGAATATTTTGCCTGAAACTGTTCGTAATACGTGTCGCTCATTGCAACATCGTATTTACCCGTGAGTATATCCTGGTTATTCTCAATTGCTTTTTGTATTGCATCGGAGAGAGTAATTCGAAAACCTCCGATAAATATTGCCGCTTCATCAGCCAGTTCAATTTCAATAGGTTTACTGCTGATTTTTGTTTCGTCATTATTTTGTGACCATCCCGCCGAAGTCGTTAAGATAAGAAATAAGAGTGGAACGATGGATATCTTTTTAATGTACATTTTAAACTCCTTATTTATACTTGAGACATGAAATCATTTATCATTTTAACGAAGGAATCCATTTTCTTCATCTTGTCTTTTTCAAGATGAGGGATCTTCAGTTCTTTTTTTGAAGGGCGGAGAGTTTTAAAAGACTGCTCCAGCATGTAATTATACAATACTTCCCTTTTCTTTCCGTACAGTTCGGCATGCCACTCGGTTCCATTTAGAAACTCTTCGCCATGTACAAAGTCAGTTATGAAAGTCAGAAGGTTAAATGTAAACATCTTCGGATTTGAAACTTCGAAAATACCCTCTTTTACTCCATCTCTGATTATGCCTTCGATAATAAGCATGCGCGGAATCATGTATTTTTTTACAAATTCATGGAGGATTCCTGTCCCTTCGGCCATCTCTCTTGCGAAGATTTTATTCATATCGTCATCATGAGATTCGAAGTGGATGCCTATGAGGAAATAAATAATTGCGCAGAGTTTTACGTCGAGAGACGCACCCCATGAATCTATCTCCGCATCGATTTTATCAGCAAATTTATTAGAGGAATCCCCGATAAAATGATGGAAAATACTGACATAAAGATTTTCTTTGCTCTCAAAGTGATAATGTATGAGCGCCTGATTAACTCCAGCCAGCGTTGCGATGGAGCTCATTCTAGCTCCGCTGAACCCTTTATTGGCGAATTCTTTTTTTGCGGCATGAATTATTTTCCGTTTTGTTTCTTCGCTGTCTTTTATATGCTTAACCATAATGCACCCTGATAATTTAATTAACCAGTTAATTAAATTATCAGGGTGCATTGTCAAGAAAAAAATTTATTTGACTTGATTTTTGATCCCATAAAAGTATGTTTTTAACTGAAAGTGCAGAGAATTATTTTACTGTGGTCTTTCTCCATTTAATGCGTAAACTGAGGTTGTATGTTCGAAATAATTGATTCTGAAAATGAAAGGATATTTGTTCTTCAAAAGGCAAGCGATAGCTTTCAGATTAATCTGCTTGAAGAGAAGATTAATGATTTTATAAAAAATGACGGACGTGATCTGGTTCTTGATATGAAAGAGCTTAATCTGCTCGATTCATCATCTCTGGCTGCTTTTATAAGATTTAAAAGAAAACTTAAAGCTACAGGGCGCGAAATGAAGCTTGTGAATTATAATGAAAGCATTCTCCGTGTAATCGAGTTGTCCGGGCTCGATGATTTTCTTCTTGATTGAGACTTTGCCCCCATCGGCCCGCCCCATCCGCCCTGTCGGGCACCTTCCCCTTAAAAAACGGGGAAGGGGGAAAATATAAATGAATGGAGAAGTGTATGGATAAACTTGTTAAAAATAATATTATAAAACGTAAAGGTCCGCTTGTGCTTATTATTATGGATGGCATGGGTATCGGCATCGAGAACGAGGGAAACGCTTTTTCCCTGGCACGTACTCCGAATTTAAGTTCGCTAATGAAATCGTTTCCATATACAACTCTGCAGGCTCATGGAACTGCAGTGGGGCTCCCGAGTGATGCAGATATGGGGAATTCCGAAGTAGGCCATAACGCCCTTGGAGCTGGACGAATTTTTGATCAGGGTTCAAAGCTTGTTACCGAGGCGATTACTTCCGGAGATGTTTTTAACACTTCTACATGGGCTGAGCTCATGGCGAAACCTGTGAAAGATAGTAGTAAACTTCATTTTATCGGGCTGCTTTCGGATGGGAATGTTCACTCTCACATCGATCAGCTCTTTAAACTTATTGAAAGAGCTGAGACAGATGGAGTAAAAAATATTATGCTGCACATACTTCTCGACGGGCGTGATGTTCCTGAGACTTCAGCTTTGATCTACATTAAGCAGCTTGAGGATTTTCTTGATATTTATAGAGCAAAGGGGCTGAATTTCCACATCGCATCCGGCGGCGGAAGAATGGTTACAACCATGGACCGTTATGAAGCGGACTGGCAGATTGTAAAACGGGGATGGGCCGCACATGTTTTAGGTAAAGCAAGACCATTTAAGTCGGCAGCAGAAGCTGTCGAGACTTTTAGAGCGGAGGAACCTGGCGCAACAGATCAGTATCTGCCTGCTTTTACCATTGCAGATGAGAAAGGTCCCCTGGGAACAATTGAAGATGGAGATTCTGTGATTCTATTCAATTTCCGCGGAGACAGAGCAATAGAACTTACAAAGGCATTTGAACAGTCCGAATTTAAATATTTCGATAGAGAGAGAAAACCTGATGTGGTCTTCGCCGGGATGATGCAGTACGACGGCGACCTGAAAATCCCGGCGAAATTTCTCGTGTTCCCGCCGAAGATAGACAGAACTGTAAGCGAATATCTTGCCTGTTCAGGTGTTAAGCAGTACGCAATCTCCGAGACTCAGAAGTTCGGACATGTTACATATTTCTGGAACGGGAACAGAACCGAGAAATTCAATGCAGAGCTTGAGACATATTTTGAAATTTTGTCGGACAGGGTGGAGTTTAATGAACGCCCATGGATGAAAGCCGCTGAAATTACCGATAAAGTAATTGAGGTTGTTGAATCGGGTGAGTTTGATTTTATAAGACTGAATTACCCCAATGGCGATATGGTTGGTCACACTGGTGATCTCGAAGCAGCGGTGATTGCCGCGGAAACGGTTGACCTCTGTGTGAAGAGACTTTTAGAGGCAGTGAGGAAAAGCGGAGGTATTGCATTCATTACTGCAGATCATGGTAATCTCGATGAGATGTTTGAGATTGATGCAAAATCGGGGAAGTTTCAAACCGATAGTGAAACGGGAAAGTTCAAGAACAAAACGTCCCATACACTAAACCCGGTCCCGGCAATTATATATGATCCGGAATTTAACGGAGAGTACGAACTGGATCTTTCTGTTAAAAATCCCGGTCTCGGAAACGTAGCGGCAATGCTTCTTAATCTGCTCGGTTATGACGCTCCGGTTGACTATCTCCCTTCTCTTATTAAACTAAAAAAATAAAGGGATCTGAACAGTTGAAGCGGCGGTATTTGATTTTTATTTTTTTCTATGCCGCTTTGTTCTCTATTTCACTTCATGCGGCATCGGGGAATTCTTTATCACTGAATCAGAAGGGGATGGATGAGCTCCGGATTAATAATCCCGATAAAGCCGCGGAGTATTTTACTCAAGCCATATCTGTCGATTCAAAACAGAAACATTATCATAACAATCTTGCCGCAGCGTATATAAGGCTGGGAGATTATACAAAAGCCGAAGAGCATCTTAAGAAAGCACTTGAACTTGACGGCAGTTATGCAAGAGCTTTATCAAATATGGCTGTAACTCTTTTTCATCAGGGGCGATATATGGAATCGTATAACTATTATCTCCTGACAAAAAAAGCGGATAGTGAATATTCAAAAGAGAGATTCAATAGAAAGCGGGTATCATTATATATTAAAAAGCTCTCAGCGGGGAAACCTGAGGATACAGAGCTTAAGCGGATTAAGGATTTTGTTGAGTCCAATGTTGAGGAGTGACTTTATTTGAGATCGGGGAGTTATACTCCCGGTACTATTTGTTTAACCGATGTCAATGGATATCAATAAGTATACCGGTTTTTTTTATTTCATTAACAAAAGGTGTACCATTTTCAAAATCTTCCAGATATACAGGATGTGGTTCAATTCTGACATCATCAAGCCTGCTTGCAATTCGCATCATTTTCATCTGTTCATCAAAAATATTCCCGGAGGTGTTTTCAAGTATAACTGCAACATCAATATCACTATTTTCGTGATTAATTTTTTTTGTGTATGATCCAAAGAGATAGACATATTTAACATTGTAATTTTCAATTTTTAATGCGTCTAAAAAACTGTCTATCAAATCTGATGCTTTTTTATCAATGATTTTATCCATATATTTAATTCCTTGATTTTAATTAAATAACTCATAGTAAATTCTTTTGTGCATTTTTTTTTAAAACTTCCTTTATAATCTTCATATCGGGCTGCAATATTAAAAGTGGTAATATCAGATAATAACATCAATTTCTCATCTGTTAGATCAATCCCTGTTTTTTTAATTATTGCAATAAGGTTATGAGTAAATGGGATATTATCATCAACTTTTGCAATATAATATGCTTTAAGCAATTTTTCAACTGTTAAATGCCCGATGAATAATGACCAGCTATAGTCGTCATTCAGAAATAGGTGATCCATCGTTTTTGAATCTTCATCGGATGACTGTATCCATAATTGAATTATTTCATTTTTATCCATGAGTAAAGTTAAAGCAGATTAATTTTTACAGTCAACTATATTTTCAAACTGTGGTTATTCATTGAAGAGAATTGAAGGTATTGCTTCGACAACTCCCTTAATGTCATCTCTTCTGAATACCGGAAGTTCAGTCTTGATATCTTTGTCAGTGACAAGAATTTTTATATTGCGGTCATCATGAAAAAGTGCCGTTTCAGTTGAATCTCCAATCACTTCAATCTTCAGCTGATCCCCCTCTTTAAAACCTTCAATTATTATAATATCGGAACCGGAAAAAAATCGCTTCGCAAGCTCCAAGGGATTTT